>CAZPMA010000052.1:0-21541 GCA_964587535.1 uncultured Bacteroidales bacterium | reverse complement strand
AAATGTGATAATATTTTTCGATCAGTAGCATCAATTTGTACTTTTTTACTCATTTAAAATAATAATTTAGTGATTTTATACAAATATAACTCACAATTTGAAAGTTTATAACATTAATCTTTATTATTTATTTTGCTAAAAACAAAAAGCCCTGCAACTAGCAAGGCTATTAATAAGAATTTATACACTTTTACTCTTCGTATGTTCCTTCTATAAATTCAATATCTTTAGGTGGTTCGAATTTCGATTCATCAACTTTAATATTAGCATCGAATTTAGTAGCTGTTTCATTTACTTCTACTCCTAACATTTTAGCCGTTGATTTTAATGTAACACCTTTATACACCCATACTTTAGCACCAAGTACCTTAACTACTTCACAAGTATATCCTAAAAAACTCTCGGGTGGCAAACGCTCTCCACTAAAGGCATTTAGCATATCTTCTTCGAATTTTTCTCTTTCGGCATCTGTCATATCTTCATTAATATCAACCTGATCATAATATTCTTCGCTTCCCTTCACCCCTGTTCCATCAATTAAATTCGCATGCCAGAATTTATCTCCATTGGAAATATGAATACTATGTACTTCTTCCTTTTGAACCATTCCAAAAACCTTTATTTCTGAACTTGATTTAATTTCAATACGTTCTTTATCGCCATAATTATCCCACCAAATTTTCTTTATTCCTTTGGTACTGCCTGTTAGTTCGTATTCAACATAGCCGGATTTAATTAAGTAACGATCTGTTTTCTCATTAGGTTGTGCAAAAAGTATTGATGATAATAAAATACTAATTGTTACAAATAAAATTCTTTTCATTGTTTATTTTTTTAATTTAATACATTGAAATTACAATTTAATTCTAATAAAAAGACAATTCTTTGCAGAGAAATTAAGTAGAAATAAAAAAAAACATCCTTTGCAAATGCAAAGGATGTTTAATAATTTTCTTATTCAATTTTAATTCAATATTTGAATTTCCTGAACTATTTCCGTACCACGTTTTACAGCTTTCTCGTTAACAGGAATCATATGATGATAACGTTCAGGCAATGATTTTTTCAAACCTGCAATCACATTCTCCATTTTAACAATAGGCTTCACTTTTAAGAATCCACCTAAAACAATCATGTTAAACGTTTTGGCAGTTTCCATTTTAGCAGCTTCAGCGGCAGCATCAACACGATAAATATTAATATCTTTTCTCTCTGGATGACGAGTAATACCATTGCCATCATAAATTAATGTACCACCAGCTTTAACCATACTTTCAAATTTATCCATTGATTGTTGGTTAAGAATAATAGCTGTATCGTATTCACTAATGATAGGAGAACTAATTCTATCGTCGCTGATAATAACAGTAACGTTAGCAGTTCCACCACGCATTTCTGGTCCGTATGAAGGCATCCAGGTTACTTCCTGTCCTTGAACAATCCCTGAGTAACACATAATTTTACCCATTGAAAGTACTCCCTGTCCACCAAAACCGGCTATAATTATTTCTTCAGTCATTTTTCTTAATTTTTAAATTTTAAATTAGACTATTCTTCAGGAGTTTTGATATCACCTAATGGATAATATGGGAACATATTATCAACCATCCATTGATTTGCCTGGTTTGGTGTCATTTTCCAACCTGAATTACAATTCGAAACAATCTCAATAAAAGAAAGACCTTTTTTCAGTTTTTGGTTTTCGAATGCTTTCTTAATTGCTTTTTTCGCTTTACGAACAGCAGCAGGTGTATGTACAGCCTGACGAGAAACATAGTATGTTCCAGGCAACTGAGCAACCAATTCAGTCATCTTAAGTGGATTACCCATTAATTCTACTTCACGTCCGTAAGGAGATGTAGAAGATTTCATGCCTGGTAATGTAGTTGGAGCCATCTGTCCACCTGTCATCCCATAGATACCATTATTTACAAAAATAATTGTGATATTTTCTCCACGATTACAAGCATGAATGGTTTCTGCAGTACCAATAGCTGCTAAGTCACCATCACCCTGATAAGTAAACACATACTTTTCAGGATATAATCTTTTAATAGCAGTTGCTAAGGCAGGAGCTCTACCATGAGCTGCTTGCTGCATATCGATATCCATAAATTCGTATGCTAATACAGAACAACCAACAGGAGCAATACCAATTGTTTCTTCCTGAGCATTTAGCTCTTCAATAACCTCCATTACTAAACGGTGAGCAGTACCATGACCACATCCAGGACAATAACTAAGAGCTTTATCCGTAAGAAGTTTTGTTTTCTGGTATACCAGATTTTCTTCTTTTATTATATCATTAATTGAAATATTTTCAGCCATCTTTTATCCTCCTATAAAAATTTTTGTTCTAATGCTTCAACCACTTCTTCAGGTGAAGGGATTATACCTCCCATTCGTCCAAAGTGCTCAACAGGAACATTACATTGAGTAGCTAACTTAACATCTTCAATCATTTGTCCTGCACTCATCTCAACAGAAAGAATACCTTTCACTTGTTTTCCAAGTTCGTTTAATCTCTTACTTGGGAAAGGGAATAAAGTAATAGGACGTAATAAACCAACTTTTATTCCTTTAGCACGTGCTAACTGAATTGATTTTTGGCAGATTCGAGAGCTTGTTCCATAAGCAACAAATAAATATTCCGCATCTTCGGTTTGAATTTCTTCAAAACGCACTTCATTTTCTTCTATTTCTTTGTATTTAGCCTGAAGTTTGTGATTAAATATTTCTTGTTTATGAGGATCTAAATCGAGTGAAGTAATAATATTTCTTTCTCTATTAGCATTTTTCCCGGTAGTAGCCCAGGGACATCTTGCTTTCACCTGCTCGTCAGTTAATCGAACTTTTTGCTCACCTATTTCAACTTTTTCCATCATTTGACCAATAGCACCGTCTGATAAAATTAAAGCAGGATTTCTATATTTAAATGCTAAATCAAATGATAGCTCAACAAAATCGTACATTTCCTGAACGGAAGCAGGAGCCAATACGATTAATTTGTAATCGCCATGTCCACCGCCTTTTACTGATTGGAAATAGTCAGATTGAGCTGGTTGGATAGTTCCTAACCCGGGTCCTCCCCTAACAACATTTAAAATTAAACAAGGAAGTTCAGCTCCGGCAATATACGTAATACCTTCTTGCTTTAATGAAATACCTGGGCTTGAAGATGATGTCATCACCATTTTACCAGCTCCAGCACCACCATAAACCATGTTAATAGCAGCCACTTCACTTTCAGCTTGAAGTACTACCATTCCGGTTCTTTCGTGTGGTTTTTCAGCCATAAGGTATTCAAGAACTTCTGATTGCGGAGTAATTGGATAACCAAAATACCCGTCGACACCTGCACGAATAGCTGCTTCAGCTATCGCTTCGTTGCCTTTCATTAATCTTAATTCTTTCATTATTATAGTTCTTTTTAAAAATTTAATACTATTCGTTTACTTTTTTTCTGTAAACTGTAATAACACCATCAGGACAAACAATCGCGCAATTAGCACATCCAGTACATGCTTCTGGAGTTTCCATGTAAGCATAGTGATACCCTTTACCATTCACATTTTCAGATAAACGGATAACACCTGTTGGGCATGCAGTTACGCAAACTTCACATCCTTTACATTTTTCGATGTCAACAACTATTGCACCTCTAACTTTTGCCATATTATTAATTTTAGTTTTAATATTATTTTTTTGAATGCTTTCAAAGATAACATTTTTTAGTCGATTTTTAGACTTAAAAGCTATCACGAGAGCCTGTTATTCAACAGCTTTATTTTATTTATGATGATTATTAAATGCTTTCAGTCTATTTTCAAGATCGTTAAACTGATCTCTGCTGGTTTGAGACACACAAGCTCGAATTCCTTCAATCCTTTCACTACCAGTTGTAGCTAATGCAATTGCACTTATTCCATAATATAATAGTTTTTCAAGTAATTCAACACCATCTATTCCCGGATATGAGAAAGTAAAATAAAAACCATCTGCTAAGGGCTCGTTTTCGTCCATATCGTAAACGATTTTAAAACCATTATCAGTAAAAATCTTCTTCATGATTTTAGCTCTTTCTCCATATTCCTTTACGTCATCAATGAATTTATACTCGCCATCATTAACTGCTTTTAAAATAGCTGCTAAACCATATTGTGCCGAATGACTTGTACCTGATGATAATGAATAAATAGCACCGTAAATCATTGAATATCCAAATTCATCTGTTTTATAAAATCTCTTTAGATCTGGAAATCGTCTTTTTGCTAATTTATCTGAGATTACCATCATTCCTATTCTTTGCCCAGCATAACTAAATGATTTAGAACTTGATATCAGCAAAATGTAATTATCGGTATAATGAACAACTGATGGTTGGTAAGGCGGTACTCCCGGTTTAGATAAATCTTTACGAAAATCCATAGCAAAATAAGCTAAATCTTCCATTACTACAACATCATACTTATTCGCTAATTCACCAATAATTTGTAATTCTTTTTCGGTAAAGCAAATCCATGATGGATTGTTAGGATTTGAATATAGAATGGTTGATATATTTCCTTTAGAAAGATACTCTTCAAGCTTTGCTTTTATTTTATCTCCTCGATAGTTGTAAACATCAAATGTTTCGTACTTTAAACCCAGAACCTGATGTTGCATTTTTTGCACAGGAAATCCCGGATCAATAAATAATGTAGTATCTTTTTTTGCATCACGACGACCAGCAACCATAAACGAAGCAAACCCTCCTTGCATTGAACCTACTGTAGGAATACAATATTTTTCATCAACATCAACATTGATAAAGTTTTTTACAAAGCGGGAAATTTCTTTTTTAAGGATGTCCACTCCTTCTATCATGGGATATTTAGATGCTACTCCTCTTCGCAAAGCAGCTATTTCGCCTTCGATACCTACTTGTGCAGGAGGCAATCCGGGAACTCCCATTTCCATTCGAATATATTTTTCGCCGGTTTCTTTTTCAATTTCGTTTACTAAACGTACGAGTTCTCGAATTGATGCTAAACCTACTTTTTCTAAACCACTTTGTTCAATTTTGCTTTTTACAACTTTTGAATCAATTGGTGTATTCTTTAATAAAGTATCACTCATAATTAAACTATTTATTTAGGGTGATTTCTATTTTAATTCTTTTTTTATTTTTTCTACCCAATTATTAACTCTTTCATCTGTTAACTCAGGTTCGAAATCTTCGTTAACGGGTAAACCAATAAATTTACCATCAATTACAGCTTGAGATTCACGAAAATCATAGCCTTCAGTTTCAACTCTTCCAATAATTTTAGCTCCTTTAGGCATAATTCGATTAGCTAAAATTCCCAGGCTGTCAACAAAATGTAAATCGTAAGTAATTTGATCGCCTAAACCAAACATTGCAACTGCTTTGTTTGAATAATCAACTTTTTCAACTTCTGGCAAAAACACATCCCAGTCGTTTGCTGATTTATCAGATTCCCAGGTTTCTTTTCCTATAGTAGATAAACCATAAATAACATTTTCATATTTTTCTATGTCGGCTGCTTTTGCATTTCTTGCAGGTATAAGATCAACATTTTCGTTTCCTAAAGCAGCAGCAACTTTTTTTGCTACTTTTTCTGTTGATCCACCAAGTGGGCCATAAAATAATCCTATTTTTTTCATGTGTTTATTTTTTAGTTTTTTTCGTTTCTTACAAATATAATTATTGTTTACAAGCTTCTAAAACTTATTTTTTATTTGATTATATGCAAAGCTAAATATCGGGTTAATTGCCAATGAAACAATCATTCCAACCGTTCCAGCCTGTGGCGAAGGCATGCCTGTAACATATAAAATGATACAAACAAACAGCCCTATAAATGCTGATGACAGACCGCCAAACGTATTAGACCATTTTGTAAATAATCCCCAAATAAATGGGCCTAAAAAGAATGATCCGATAGCTCCCCATGAGATACCTAAAATTGCCACGATAGAGTCAGGTTTTATTAAGGCAATAATTACTGATATTAATACAAACAATACACTACCAACTCTCATTAAAGAAGTTAAGTTTTTATCGCTCACATTTTTATTGATGAATCCGGCATAAAAATCTTTCACTACCGAGGAGCTTGATATTAATACCAACGCTGCTAATGTTGACATGGACGCTGATAATATCAGTATTAAAATGATTATAGTTAATGATTCAGGAACAACCATATTTAAAAGTTCCGGCATTAAAGCATCAGGATCTAAACCACCTGCTGTACCGTTTGGAAATGAAAGTGGAGCATTACCCGGGTTTAAGAATACTCTTGTTGTAGATCCAATAAAATATGCTATCCCACCTATCAATAAAGCAAAGAAAGTTGATGCTACCATTCCAATTTTAATGGATCTTCTATCTTTTATTGCATAAAATTTTTGAACGAGTTGTGGCATTGCAAATGGTGCTACACTGGTAAGAAAAACTAAGGAAAATAATGGCCACCATCCCGGAGGGCCAACAAGTGATGTAAGTTTAGGATTAATATTTGAAAGTGTTTCAGTAATCGAAACCATACCGCCACCTTTATTTACCGTAAAAAGCACTAATACAATTACACTGGCTGTCATAATCATACCAAATACGGTATCAATCATTGTCATTGACTTGTAACCTCCCAAAGCAAGGTAAATAGAAGTAAAAACCCCCATTGCCACAACAATATGCCAATATTCAATTTCAGGGAACGATGCTTCGAAAAGTTTCGATAAACCAATAAAAACAGCAGCTGAATAAGGCACTAAGAATACAAATATTGCAACTGATGATGCCAATTTAAAAAAACCACTATCGTACCTTTTTTCTAAAAATTCGCTTAAGGTAGAAACTCCATATTCGATAGACATTTTCTTGATTCTCCATCCAAGAAGTGCCCAAACTCCCAAAACTCCAATTAATGCATTAAACACACCTATCCAAACTCCTGAAAAACCAAATCCCCATCCAACTTTTCCGGCAAATCCGATAAATACTACAGCCGAAAAATAAGCTGTTCCATAAGAGAAAGCTGTCATCCATGGACCTACATTTCCACCGCCTAAAAAGAAATCAGAAAATGATTTTGTTTTACGCATTCCAATAACTCCTACAAGGATTATCATGAATGCATAGATAGCTAAAACGATTACTCTTACTGCCATATTAGTTTATTTTAAAAAAAGTGAAATACTGAGAACATTATTCTTGTATTTGAAACTTCGTGTGATTTTGTAAATTCTCCATATTTGCTAGCCTTATCACCATAAGCCGCAACTGTATATTCCAGCTCTACGGCTAACATTAAATTGTTTATTTTATGCGATACTGTTGAGGTTAATCTATACAAATAATCAATATTTAATGCCATACCATATGTATCACTTACAATTGGTTTATTTGCTCCTAAATTTTTTGTGTAACCTGCAAACAATCCTAATTTGGTTTTATCACCATAAATAATATTTCCCCAAGTGTAAAAATGATTGAATGGAGTGTACTCTTCACGACCAGTAATACTATCTAATTTACTTACTCCATATCCGCCAGGCATTACACTTTCAGCAAGGTTCTGACCATAAATTGCTTTGGCTTTAATTTCAATTTTTGATTGTTTATACTTGAAATAACCCATATAAGCTAAAGAATTTACCTTTTCATCCGTTACAAATAAAGAATCATAATCCGTGTCCAGATTAACTAAAGATTCTGTTACAGTTCTTGGCATTATCGACTTGTAGTCAATAGCTGCTCCAAATAATACATTACCTGGCTTGAACTGTATCTGTAAATGTAAATTCGGAATATTTGAATTCTTGATGTACTGTGCTGATTTTCCATCAGGGCCTGTACTTACATAATCGCTTTGTGAGATTGCTGCAGCAATAAATTTAAGTTTACCTATCTCGTGTGAAACTTGCAACATTGGGCTTCGGTTAAATGGTTGAAAAGGAATTCCAGTATTTAAAGACATTACCGATGGGAAACAATCCTTAGTAAACATAGGGTGCCATTCACGACCAAATAAAATTTCTGTTTTCTCCCAGTTTAGCTTGGTATATGCATGGCGCAAACGAACCCTACTTGTAAAATAAGTTCCTGTAATCCCTGTCCAATCTACTTCAATCAACCCTGTAAGTTTTGCACCCAAAATATCAGGACCGGTAACATTACCTCTCAATCGTGTAGAAATATCAACAATTCCTAATGAACTTTTTGCATTGATATCTTTTCCGTTTTCGTCTAATAATTCATCTTTAGGAAAAATTAAAAGTAAACCTTCTAAAGCCTCAACATTTTGTCTCGAATCAAAGAATATATCACTTTTAATAAACCCTGAAGGTTCAATCTTTATTTTCTTTTCTTCAGTTTCCTGAGCAAATAAATTATTTGCAAATAGAACAACAACTAATAATATGTAGTTAATTCTCATTATTTTCTACTTTTTCTGTTTTTGCGAAGCCAAAACGCTCCCATCCTTTACTAAAACCTTCTTTAACTTGCGGCCATTTTAAGATCAGTCCAGCAATTAATAAAATTGCCATTGCAATTAGCAATTTTTCGTTAAATCTTAAATCTTTAAATTTCCGCATCTCTCTTCTTAGTTATCATTCCTGCGAAAGCAGGAATCTAATTTTACTTATAATACATTCCCTCCCGATAATTATCGGGACAAGTTGGGAATGATATTTTGAATTTTATTTTTCAATTCTAATTCTAGCATCAACTGCAACAACTCTGTTTGCTTTACCTAAAAGTGGGTTTAAGTCCATTTCGGCAATTTCGGGAGCTGCTTTTACCAATGCTGATACTCGTGTTACAATTTCAGCAAACATTTCTTCGTTAACACCTTCCTGGCCACGAACACCTTTTATAATTCCATAACTTTTTAAGTTGCGAATCATTTTAAAAGCTTCATCTTTAGCAATTGGAGCTAAACCTGCATTTACATCTTTCAAGACTTCGATAAAAATTCCGCCTAAACCACAAAGAACCATATGTCCGAATTTAGGTTCAGCTTTTGCACCAACGAACAATTCTGTTCCCGATAACATCGGTTGTAATAAAATTGCCGTTGTATCTTTAATCTGAATCATTCGGTCAAATTCAGCAGCTACCGTTTCTGTATCTTTTACATTTAATACAACACCGCCCACATCCGATTTATGAACAGGCCCAACCACTTTCATCACAACAGGCAAACCTAAGTCTTTTGCAGCTTTAACAGCATCTTCGCGTGATGTAACTACTGCTTCTCCAGCTCTTGATATTCCTGCAGCATCTAATAAAGACTGCACTTTTTCAGGTGAGATATATCCATTTTCTGAACTATCAATAATATTTCGAATTGATTTTAAATCAATTGCTGGCATTTCTATTTTTTCAGCTGCTGGCTTTTCGGTATGATAAACTTTTGCCAAAGCATTACCAAACACTACTTCATCCGGGAAGTTAATTCTTCCTTTTGCAATAAATGCATCGATCTCGTCTTTTACATTGATAATCGAAGGTAAAATAGGATAAATCGGCTTTTTGCAAGTTTTCATCTTTTCATCCAGCAGATCGTAAACATCGTAAACAGGGAACAAACCAGGACTACCAAAAATAACAGCCATTGCATCGATGTTATCGAAATCATTTTCGCATGCATCAATAATGTGTCCTAATTGCTCTGCAGTACCAGTTGCTAAGAAATCGATTGGATTTGCAACCGAAGAACCCGGAAAAAGTTTTTCCAATAAAGCATCTGCTTTAGGGCCTTCGATGTGTGGAATCTCCAGTTTATTATTGGATAAAGCATCTGTTAACATCACAGCAGGGCCTCCTGCGTGAGTAATAATTGCAATATTTTTACCTTTTAATTCAGGATGCATAAAAATGGAAGCTACTGTAGCCAACTCATCACGACCAGCACAGCGAACAATTCCTGCTTTGTGGAACAATGCATCAACTGCTACATCTGAACTCGCTAGAGCACCAGTATGCGATGATGCGGCACGACTTCCAGCTTCAGAACTACCTGATTTTATGGCGGCAATTTTACATCCTTTACGTATTAATGAAGATGCATGCTTCAACAGCATCTCAGGTTTATCAATGCTTTCAATATATAATAACTTAACTTTTGAACTGGTTTCAGGATCGAAATTCTCATCGAGATATTTTACAATCTCTTCCACACCAATTTGAGCACTATTTCCTACCGAATAAACACTTGAAAATTTTAATCCTTTCGGCATGGCTGCTTCCATAATAAATACTGCGGTAGCTCCTGAACCAGAAATAAAATCAACACCTTGCGGATCTAAACTCGGAATTGGAGTGGTAAATACACCATTGTGATTTTGATTTAAAACACCCACACAATTCGGACCAATTAAACAAGCACCGTTTGCATTTACTATATCAACTACTTCCTGTTCAAGTTTTGCTCCTTCTTCGTTTTCTTCGCTAAAACCGGCAGAAAGAATAATAAATGCTTTTGTACCTTTTTGCTCTGCTAATAATCGAACAGTATCCGGACAAAATTTTGCAGCTATAGCCAGAATTGCCATATCAACTTGTGGCAAATCTGTAGGGTTTTTAAAACTTTTAATTCCTTGCACTTCATCTTCCTTAGGATTTGCAACATACAAATCACCCTTAAAATTACCATCGATTAGGTTTTTTAAAACTTTACCACCCGGTTTCTGAATATTGTCTGAACCTCCTACAACTACTATACTTTTGGGATCTAACAGTTGTTTTGTTATCATAATTATATTTTTTTACTATTTTTTGATTTTAGCACAAATTTAGTAAAAAAATAACGACATATTAATTACAATATGTAAGCAAATTGCAGATATTAATTAGAGATTAAAACTAAAGTGTAAGAAAATTAATCCTTTCTAGACTTACATAGTATTAACATATTCTGCAACATGTTTATATCTTTTAAAATTTTCAAAAAGAATTGTCACAAAATATTAGCAAGTTTGTCATAGATACAAAGAATAATTAATGGCATTTAATAAGATATATAAGCTTTACTATCTAAAAATCTATCAATTTGTATATCGACTATCTTTTTCAAAACAAGACAGCGAAGATATTACACAGGATGTTTTTATAAGTCTTTTTAAAGAAATGGAAAAAAGAAATAAACCTGATAATGTAAAGGCCTGGTTATATAAATGCGCACTAAATAAATTTATAAATAGAATTAAAAAAAATAAAGTTGTCAGTCTGACGAATAATATAGAATACTTTGAAATAAACTCTCAAAATTCTGCAGAAAAAGAATTTATTGCTGATGAAAAAAAGAAGATAATACTTGATGCCATGGCAAAATTATCTAAACAAGATCAAATTTTATTAAATCTTTATAATGAAGAATTATCTTATAAGGAAATCAGTAAGATTTTAGATATAAAATTTACTTCTGTGGGAAAAACATTATCAAGGGTAATTGAAAAGTTAGCAAATGAAATTAAACTATCAAATCATGAATAATTGTATATCCAAAAGAAAGTTGTTTGATTACTATCATGCTGAATTAGAGCAGGATGAAATGGATATTATTGATGTGCACTTAAATGATTGCAAAAGCTGCAAATCTGTTTTAAGTCAAATCGAAAATGAAGTCGATTTGATGAAAGAATCATTTTATACTTTAAATCCAGAAATTACAGAAATTCCTGAATTCATCATTAAAAAGAAGTATATCTTAAATAAATATAGCAAAAGAAAAATTTTAAGCTGGGCTGCTAGCATCTGCTTGCTAGTAACAGTTTCAACCATTGTAACTCACAAAATTATTGATAATCAAAGGCCGGTTAATGATTATGAATATTTTGAATATATCCCTGATTTAAATGATGCCTGGAAAGAAAATAGTATAACTATTACACATTATGATAAAGAAGGAAACCCAATAAATCACGAAGTAATTAGGGATTAAATTATTAACTAAAATTATGATCTTATGAAAAAAATAATCTTTTTATTAGTGTTATTATGCATTATATCTGGTCTTAATGCGCAATCATTACTGGATGTGTATAAAAAAGGACAAATCAATTTAATTCCTGATTATGAGTATGCTAAAAATACAGATTGGAATAAACTTTTTAATGATAAAAATGAAACAAAATATGGAAATCCAATCGGTAAAATGAAAAGCTTAGCTGTTTCAAACTCAGGTGAACTGTTCATTTCAAATTATAGCAAGTATAACATTTATAAGTTTGATGCTAATGGAAACTACATCAAAGAATTTGGAAAAGAAGGTGGTAAACAAGGTGAATTCGCATATCGTCCAACATTAAATGGCATTTTAGATAACAAATATGTATTTGCTAGTGATCATCAGGGGAGAATACAGTTTTTTGATTTAGATGGGAACTTTGTTAAGATGGTTAAAATAGATTATATGCCATTACAAATTATTCCTTTAAAAGATAATAAGATAGCAATATGGGGCCATATACCTTATGATGGAGATGTAAGATATATTGTTTCTATTAAGGATATTAACACAAACAAAGAAATAATTGTAGATAGCTATTTTAATAGTTTAATTAAACTTAAACCTATTATTGTTAAAGATAAAGATGGATATCTATTTGGGTTTTCACCAACAGGATTGCAAGATAAAACAATTATTGAAAGAACTACTGATGGGAATTTAATTATTGGACACAATGTAGAACCTGAAATTAGTATCTATAATCCTTATGGAGAAAAAATTAAGGAAATTGATTTAAAACAATCTCCAATAAAAACAGAAGAAAAAGATAAAGCTGAATATCTAAATAAAATTAAGGATTATTTAGTTAAAAAAGATTTATATGAAGATAATAAGGAGATATTAAATGATCCAAATATATATCCTGAATATTTCCCGATTTTCTACTCAATTAAAAGTGATTCCGAAGGAAATATTCTAATATTTAACTATGCTGAAAATGAAGGTAATCAATTTATAGTTTATGATAAATCTGGCAACTTCATTTGTAAATCTATAATAATATCAGATAATTATAAGCTAGATATCAATTCAAGTTCTTCTACTTTTGAAATTCATCCTAATGGATTATATGCTTTTGTAAGTGTTATAGACTCAAAAACATCAGAGTTAAAAATCATTAGGACGAGATTAAAGTAGATATTAATTTAAATAGAAGTACCTGCTTTATTTTTAAGCAGGTTTTTTTATGTTTCACAAAATAAAAGACAAAAAAGTCTTTTATTAAACAATTATTATTCATTTTATGTTATTACCTTTGTGAACAAATTAACAGAGCTTTTATAATGCGGAATTTAGTAGATGATATATTAAAAAAGGAAAATCTTTCGAAAGAAGATTTGGTGCTTCTATTACAAACTAATAAGGAAGATCGAAACAAGATTTTTACGTATGCCAATAAAGTAAAAGCCGAATATGTAGGAAAAAAAGTCCACTATCGTGGTTTAATTGAAATGTCGAATATCTGTAGTAAGAATTGTTACTACTGTGGTATTAGAATGGGAAATAAAAATGCTGAACGTTATGATATTTCTGATGAAGAAATTCTAAATGCCGTTCGTTTTGCTCATACAAGCAATTATGGTTCTGTAGTTTTGCAAGCCGGTGAGATTTCATCACCAAAATTTACCGGGCGAATAACAAATCTGTTAAAACAAATTAAAGAAATTTCGAATAACGAACTAGGAATAACTATTTCTTTAGGTGAACAACCTGAAGAAGTCTACCAGGAATGGTTCGATGCCGGTGCTCACAGGTATTTATTACGTATCGAATCATCAAATCCTGATTTGTATTATAAGATACATCCAAAAAACGAAAAGCACGATTTTGACACCAGGTTAAATTGTTTAAAATCTTTGCAAAAAGTTGGTTACCAAACCGGAACCGGCGTAATGATTGGATTACCTTTTCAGACATACGAAGATTTGGCCAATGATCTTTTATTCATGCGCGATTTTGATATTGACATGTGTGGAATGGGACCTTATATTGAACATGTGGATACTCCTTTGTATGAATATAAAGATTTATTAATGCCTATTGATGATCGATTTACTTTAACGCTTAAAATGATATCGCTTCTTAGAATTTTAATGAAAGATATTAATATTGCGGCTGCAACTGCTTTACAAGCTATAGATCCAATCGGGCGTGAAAAAGCTATTAAAGTTGGTGCAAATATTATTATGCCTAATGTAACTCCAGGAATGTATCGAGACAATTATAAATTATACGAAAATAAACCATGTACCGACGAAGAAGCAGAAGACTGTACTAACTGCTTAGAAATGCGTATTGGAATTACCGGAGATGATATTGGTTATGGTGAATGGGGAGATTCAAAACATTATTATAACAGAAGAAAAGAAATTGGTAATTAGATTTTCTGACATTTATCATTAGCTAATATTTTTCAATTTCCTTATATTTGTATCAAATAAGTTTGATATGAATCAATTCTGTTCAAATAACTTATACCACAATTTTGGCAAAGGCCTTTTCGAGTGCTGGATTTGCTAACTCCTTTTATTTTAGAAATACAACAATTCAATTTCATGGGATAACTGTATCCTGTTGAAAAATTTATATGTATTTACAAATTAAAAAAATGGAAGCAACTATTTTCGACATAAAACATTTTGCAGTACACGATGGTCAGGGAATAAGACAAACAGTGTTTTTAAAAGGATGTCCTTTAACTTGCTGGTGGTGCCACAATCCTGAAAGTCAAAGTAAAAATATTGAAGTCTTTACTAAAACAAATAAACTCGATGGTAAAGAATTCAGAAAAGAAGTTGAAATTGGTTATAAAGTAACCATCGAAGAACTATTTAAAACAATACAAGGCGACAAAGTATTTTTTGAAGAATCAGGTGGTGGTGTTACTTTTTCGGGCGGAGAACCATTAATGCAAGCCGACTTTTTATATGAGATTTTGCAGCTTTGCAAAAAAAACAATATACATACATGCATTGATACTACAGGATTTGCATCCTTAAAAATAATACAAAAAATTGCAGAATTAGCCGATTGTTTCTTATACGATATCAAGCTAACAGATAATGTTTTACACGAAAAATTCACAGGAGTTCCAGTAAATAGAATAATCGAGAATTTGAAATGGCTTGATCAAAATAATAAGAATGTTGTTTTAAGATTTCCTGTAATACCCGGAATAACGAATACTGAAAAGAATATCGCTGAAATCAAGGTGCTACTTAAATCATTCAAAAATATTAACCAGATTGATTTATTGCCTTATCATAATATTTCCAATGGAAAATATAATCGATTTAAGATGGAGAATAAAATGAAAGATACCAAACCACTATCAGATGAATATATGCTTAAGCTAAAATCTGAATTTGAATCCTTAGGATTTAAAGTTGGAATTGGTGGATAATTAATAAATAGAACTGTTCACTCTTCGACAAGCTCAGAGTGACGTCATACTGAGCTTGTCGAAGTATGACATTTAAATTGAAAAAATACAAATGAATAGCAGAATAAAGAAACTCAGAAACGAAAGCTTAACAGCTGTAAATACATTATCAGCAGAACGTGCAATGCTGGTAACTAAATTTTATAAAAGTGATATCGCTCAGCAGGTTTCGATTCCTGTTAAGAGAGCAATGACATTTAAATATATCTTAGAAAATAAAACCATTTGCATTAATGAGCATGAGCTAATTGTTGGCGAACGCGGACCAGCCCCTAAAGCCACTCCTACTTATCCTGAAGTAAGTTTGCATACTTTACAGGATTTAGAAGTGTTGGATAATAGACCAAAAGTTTGGTTCCGTGTAGATGACGATACAAAAAAGATTTACGAAGAAGAAATTATCCCATTCTGGAAAGGCAACTCACAACGCGATAAAATGTTTGCATTGCTACCTGACGAATGGAAAGATGCTTACGAAGCCGGAATCTTTACCGAATTCCAGGAACAACGAGCCCCGGGACACACTGTTGCTGGCAAAAAGATCTTTCAGAAAGGAATGTTAGATTTAAAAAAGGAAATTCAGGAATCCCTTGAAAAGTATAGATTCTCAAACGATCCCAAAGCGCAAGAAAAAATTGAAGAGCTAAAAGCAATGGAAATTGCAGCTGATGCAATCATTAATTTTGCACACAGACACTCTTTAGCTTTAATTAATTTGGCAGAAATTGAGCAAAATGAAAAGAGAAAGGCTGAACTAATTGAGATGGCAAGAATCTGCCGAAAAGTTCCTACAAATGCTCCGGAAACTTTCCACGAAATGCTGCAACATTACTGGTTTATTCATTTGGGAGTTATTACCGAAGTAAATCCCTGGGATTCTTTTAATCCAGGTAGGTTAGATCAGCATTTATATCCTTTCTACAAAAAGGAAATTGACTCAGAAACTTTGACTAAAGAATCGGCCATTGAATTATTGCAATCGTTCTGGATTAAATTTAACAATCATCCTGCACCACCCAAAATGGGAGTAACAGCTTTAGAAAGTAATACGTATACAGATTTTTCATTAATAAATCTGGGTGGAGTAAAAGAAGATGGAACTGATGCTGTTAATGAACTTACCTACATTTTGCTGGATGTTATTGAAGAAATGAGAATTCTGCAGCCAAGCTCTATGGTTCAGTTAAGCAGGAAAAATCCCGATAAATTTATTGAAAGAGCCATTAAAATTACCAAAACAGGATTTGGTCAACCTTCGATTTTTAATACAGATGCTATAGTAAAAGAATTAATATATCAAGGTAAAGATTTAATTGATGCCCGAAATGGCGGAGCAAGCGGATGTGTGGAGACAGGTGCTTTTGGAACCGAAAGTTATATTCTAACCGGATATTTCAATTTGAATAAAATTCTGGAAATAACACTGTACAATGGAACTGACCCAAGAACGGGAAAAGAAATCGGTTTAAAAACAGGTGATCCAAGAAATTTTAAAACTATGGATGAACTACTCGAAGCTTATAAAAATCAACTAAACTATTTTGCAGATATCAAATTAAAAGGAAATGTTATTATTGAAAAACTGTATGCAGAAGAGCTCCCTGTTCCATTCCTTTCGTTAATTATTGAAGACTGCATTTCAAACGGGGTTGATTACAATGCAGGTGGAGCAAGATACAACACAAGCTATGTTCAAGGTGTTGGTTTGGGAAGTATTGCCGACAATTTAGTATCCCTTAAATACAATGTATTCCAACTTAAAAATATAAGCATGGATGAACTGTTAAAAGCTATGGAAGCAAATTTTGAAGGATACGATCAGTTACGCCATGATTTAATATATGAAACTCCAAAATATGGAAACGATGATAACTACGTAGATTTATTAGCTGTTGTAGTTTTTAATATGTTTTACGATGCAATAAATGGAAAACCAAGCTATCGTGGTGGAAAATTCAGAATCAATATGTTGCCTACTACCAGTCATGTGTATTTTGGTAGTGTAATGAAAGCTACTGCTGATGGCAGAAAGGCCTTTGAACCATTATCGGAAGGAATAAGCCCCTTTCAGGGAGCCGATAAAAAAGGACCTACAGCAGTTTTAAAATCAGCAGCAAAAATTGATCACATAAAAACCGGTGGAACCTTGTTAAACCAAAAATTCTCTCCATCATTTTTTAAAGATGAGAAAAGCATTGAAAAGCTAGGCCAGCTGGTTCGAAGCTATTTCAGAATGGACGGGCACCATATACAGTTTAATGTAGTAAGTGCAAAAACCTTGCGCGATGCACAAAAACATCCTGAAAAATATACTGATCTTATTGTTCGTGTTGCAGGATATAGCGATTATTTTAACGACCTTGGAGAAGATTTACAAAATGAAATTATCCGAAGAACTGAACATGAAGAAATATAAATAATTACAGATTTCAGATTACAAATTTCAGATTAAATAAAAAAATATGTTTAAAAAAGAAACCTACATAAACCGACGTAAACAACTTAAAGAAAAATTTGAAGACGGGATACTATTATTTTTAGGAAACGAAGAAAGTTCAATGAACTACTTGGATAATACCTATCGTTTCAGACAAGATAGTTCTTTTCTTTATTACTTTGGATTAGATTATCCGGGATTGGTTGGAATAATCGATATTGACAACGATAAAGATTATATTTTTGGTAATGATTTAACCATCGATCATATTGTTTGGATGGGATCGCAACCTACCATTAAAGAAAGAAGCGAAAAAGCCGGAATTGAAAATACGGGATCAATGAATCAAATGCTTGATCTTTTAAAATCAGCAAAACAAAAGGACCGTAAAATACATTTTTTACCTGCCTATCGTCCTGAGCATCAGATCAAACTTTACAACTGGCTTGAAATTCCTGTTAATGAAACAAATAAACATGCATCGATTTATTTAATTGTAGCAGTTGGAGAACAACGAAATATAAAATCGGCCGAAGAAATTGAGCAACTGGAACAAGTTGTAAGCCTAACTGCCGATATGCACTTTGCAGCTATGCGCTGCGCAAAACCCGGAATGACTGAAGCGCAAGTTGCAGCAAAAGTGTATGAAGTAGCTCAAGCTGCCAGTGGTGATATTTCGTTCCCGATTATTGCTACCATAAACGGGCAAACCTTGCATAATCATTATCATGGTAATACCATAAAAGATGGCGATTTATTTTTGTTAGATGCCGGTGCAGAAAATGAATTACACTATGCCGGTGATATGTCAAGTACATTTCCTGTTTCAGCTAAATTTACCAAAAGACAAAAGGAAATATACCAAATTGCATTAAATGCGCACAATGCTGCAATTGAAGCATTGCGACCAGGCATTAATTTTAAAGAAATTCATTTTACTGCGGCTAAAACAATCTTTGAAGGTTTAAAAGATTTAGGATTTACCAAAGGAAATACAGAAGAAGCAGTTCATGAGGGCGCCCACGCATTATTTTTTCCATGCGGAACAGGACACTTATTGGGATTGGATGTACACGATATGGAAAATTTAGGTGAGCAATACGTTGGTTACAAAGGTGAACCAAAAAGTACTCTGTTTGGATTAAAATCATTGCGTTTGGGACGTGAATTACAACCTGGATATGTATTAACCATT
The DNA here is from genome assembly GCA_964587535.1 of uncultured Bacteroidales bacterium. GTDB lineage: Bacteria > Bacteroidota > Bacteroidia > Bacteroidales > UBA12077 > UBA12077. Next base: position 2,444 of record CAZPMA010000052.1, on the reverse strand, counting down.
GAACCCGGAATTTATTTTATTCCTGAATTAATTGATTTATGGAAATCACAAAATAAATTTACCGGGTTTATTAATTACAAAAAAGTTGAAGAATATAAAAATTTTGGCGGTACCCGTAACGAAGAAGATATCTTAATTACAGAAAGTGGCTATAAAATTTTAGGTAAACCACTTGCAAAATCAATTGAAGATGTAGAAACTGAACGTGCTAAAGCGTTTGAATAAAATCCATTCACACATAAAAAACTAAGTATGAAAAAGAGCTCTTAGTTTTGATTTTAAAATTAGTTATATTGCAAAAAATAATCTTGTAAAAAATAAGTTGAATCATGAAAAAATACCTTGTTAATGTTCTTTTATTTTCTTTATTAAGTCTATTCGCATTTGCACAAAGCAATAATCTTTCAATAGATCTTTATAGCCAGTTACATGATTTAGAAAATATTAAATTTGGTGAAAATTCAATCGAACTATTTTATAATCAGCCTATTGATCATAAAAACCCAAAGAGTGAAACATTCGAACAAAGAGTTATTTTAAATCATGTTTCCTATGATAAACCTGTAGTTGTAATACTTGAAGGATACGGAATATATACAGAAAAAAGGGATGAATTAAGTAAACTGTTAGATGCAAATCAAATTATAATTGAGCATAGATTTTTTAATAATTCAAGACCAGATAGTATCCCGTGGGATAAGCTGGATATTTGGCAGGCAGCCACAGATCAACATAATATTATCCAGGAATTTAAGAAAATCTATAAAGGTAAATTCATAAGTACAGGAATTAGCAAGGGTGGTCAAACAACTATGTACCATCGTTATTTTTATCCAAATGATGTAAGTGTATCCGTTCCATATGTTGCTCCACTTAACCTGGATAGAGAAGATGAGCGAATTCACGAACATCTAAAAACCATTGGAGAAAAATCTACACGAGATAAAATTCTAGCATTCCAAAAGTTATGCTTTGAAAGAAAATCTGAATTATTACCTTATTATGAAGAATATGCCAAAGATTGGAATTATGAATTTGAAATGGGTTTGGTAAGAGCCTTTGACTTATCTGTTTTAGAATATTCTTTTGCTTTCTGGCAGTGGGGAGAAAATGTTGAAGATATACCTTCTGACGAAGCTACAGATAGAGAAATAAGCAAACATCTAATGCGAGTTTCACCTCCATCATTCTTTGATAAATATGATACAAAAGCAACATTACCATTCTATTATCAGGCACTAACTGAAATGGGAATGTACAGTTATGAAATTGATTCTTTTAATGAATATCTTGATGATACAACAGATATTACATTCGATTTTGTGAAACTACCGAAATGGGAAATTACTTTTGATACAGACATAATGAAAAGAGTGAATAACTGGATTCAAACAGATGCAGAAAAACTATTATTTATTTACGGAGAATATGACACATGGAGTGCTACTGCAGTTGATCTGAATGGAAATACAAAATGTAAAAAATTTGTGAATCCGAAAGGATCACACTCAACAAGAATTAACAGCTTTCCTGATGAAATGAAAAATGAAATTATTGAGACTTTAAATAATTGGCTATCTGAAGATTAAATCTGAAATTAAAAAGAAAAATTTAATAAAAATTAATATTATGGTTAAAAAAATTCTTTCTATTGCTCTTATCCTTTTATTGGGATTACAATTTAGCTCAAAGGCCTGCACTATTATTGCAGTAGGTAAAAAAGCATCGGCTGATGGTTCGAATATTATTTCGCATACCGATACAGGACCAGATTCCAGAATTTTTGTTGTTCCTGCCAAAACCTTTAAACCTGGCGAAAAAGCTCCGGTATATTGGGGAATTCAGGATGCATCGCTCCCACTTTTAGATGATGGTGAAATTTTAGGATACATTCCACAAGTTGAGAAAACCTATAAGTATTTTCAATCTGCTTATTCACATGTCAATGAATGTCAGCTAGGCATTGCAGAAAGTACAACTGCACAAAGAGAAGAATTGATTTGCATGAAAGGTGAAGGAAAACAAATCATGACCATCGAACAAGCCCAAATTTTTGCTTTACAACGTTATAAAAATGCACGCGAAGCTGTTCACTTTATTGGTGATTTAATGACAACATACGGCTTTATACCTTCAAGTGGTGATGGATCAGAAACATTGGTTATTGCTGACACTGAAGAGATTTGGGTTTTTGAAGTGTTTGGAGTTGGACATGGATGGGAACCAGAAAGTGGAAAACCCGGAGCTATTTGGGCTGCTCAACGTTTACCTGAAGATCAGGCTACAATGATTCCTAACTGGAGTATTATTAAAGAAATTAATGCCGATGATAAAGAAAATTTTATGGTTTCTGAAAATTATATGCAAGAAGCTATTGATCGTGGTTGGTATGATCCAAACTCAGGAGAACCTTTCATCTGGCAAAAAACCTATGCTCCTGATAT
>CAZPMA010000051.1:16634-21670 GCA_964587535.1 uncultured Bacteroidales bacterium | reverse complement strand
ACTGTCAAACATAGTTTTAAGATTTAATTAATGATTAGGTTTATTTAAAATGATATTCCAAATACCATATATATATTTTCTGCTTCTGGATTTGTTATTAAGGAACCAAATACTGGTATAGAATAATTATCACTAACCTTAATTTCTTTTGATAAAGTAAAGCCAAGATTTATAAGCCCCCATGACTCTTGTCCGTAAAAACCTGCCGGCTCTCCTTTGCTAGTTTTAGGATCATCCAATGCCATACCTGCAAATGCGCTTAAAGCGATTCCTTTTATTTCTGTAGAATATCCTAATTCAATGTATTTTGACATTACGATATCATCTTTAGGAACCATAACACCACCTTTTTCTTCATATTTTTGAGCGTCGGCACCCCAAATATTCATTGCAAGCATTAAACTAAAAGGGATATTTTCAGTTCCATTGAAACTAATTGCCATTTCGACAACATGACCCGTTTGATCTTTTTCTCCTTTATTTATCTTATCCCAATCCATGTTATAATTGAAATATTTGTTATTTGAGATTGAATCAACAGGAAAGAAATAATCAGTAATAGTTACCGAGAACATATCTTTTAAAGTGTATGATAAGTAAAGATCTGCTTCCTGACTGGTTTGAGTTCCGCTTAAAGAATAAGCTCCCCAGGCACCAAGTGCAAAAGTGTGATCTCCTGATCCAAATCCTAATTCTACATAAGGTTGTATACTTGGTGATGATCCACCAAAGTTAACACCACGCCAGATATAACGACTAACAAAATCTGCACCTACACTTAAAGGTGATTCTTCTTGTGTTGCTTCGTCTTGCGCATATAAACTGAACGAACATAAAAACAAAGCAACTAAAACACTTAATAGTTTAGTTTTTTGATTCATAATAAATCTATTTTTGATTAAAAGATAAAGGTTTAATATTAAGGCGACTAGCCTTAATTTCTCAGAATTTTTATTGTTTCTATTAATAAAATAATAGCTCATGCAACAAAGCTATTGTTACACAATTAACAATACAATCGGTAATAAAACTGAAATTTTAGTAAGAAATTCTCTTAATTTTTCTAGGTTAATTACCTAGAAGGTTTAATCGAGTTTTGCTAAATTATTCTTTATAGCATACTTTACCAACTCTACTGAAGATTTCAAATTTAGCTTTTGCATAATGTTGTTTTTATGCGAATCAACTGTTCGGATGCTTATAAATAATTTATCAGCTATCTCTTTATTAGTTAATCCATCAACAACTAATTTTATAACTTCTTTTTCTCTTTTGGTTAATGCGTTTTGTTCCGCATTTTCTTGTTTAGATTTATTTATGATAGATTTTAAAATTGTGTCAGAAATATTTTTATTAAAATAATTATCTCCTTTATAAATAACATGTATGGCTTCTAGCAATTCACTCATACTGGTATCTTTTGGCAAATATCCATTAGCACCAACGCTAAGAGCCTTAGAAATAAACTCTTCATTAGAATGCATTGATAATATCAGAATTTTAATTTCAGGATAATTCTCGGATACATAGTGTGCAATTTCAATCCCTGAAATATCAGGCATAGAAATATCTGTAATTATTAAATCAGGGGTGTTGGATTTTAATAAATCGTATAAATCTTTAGCTGCTCCAACTTCGCCAATAATTTCAATATTTTCTTCATCAGCTAAAACTGATTTAACACCATCGCGAAACATTTGATGATCGTCCACTAATATTATCTTAATCTTCTCCATTTAATTCGTTTTAACAGGAATTATTAAATCTATTCTTGTCCCAGATCCTTTCTGCGAATTTATTTTAATATTTCCATTTAACAAATGAACTCTTTCTTTCATATTTGATATTCCATTTCCACACAATTTTCGGTTATCACTATAACTAAATCCTTTTCCATCATCATATATGGTTAAATATACCTTATCTAATTCTGATTTGATTTCAACGACTGCTAATTTAGCTTCTGAATGCTTAATAATATTATTTAAAGCTTCCTGACAAATTCTATACAGATAAGTATTGATTTTATCTTCAACTTCTAACTCAAATTCAGCATAATTAAAATCAATATTTATCCCGATATTTAAATTTACTTCCCTGAAAAGATTTTTAAGCGCATCAACTAAACCAAATTCATTTAATACTGCCGGCATCAGATTATTTGAAATACTACGCACTTCATTAACTGTATTGGCAAAAAGACCCTGAACTTCTTCAAGGATTTTTCTTGCTTTATCAGGTGATGCAGAAGCCATACGCTCTAATCTCATCTTTATTGCAAGTATTGACTGTCCTAATCCATCATGCAATTCTCTTGACAAACGCTGCCTTTCCAGTTCCTGTCCATCTATCATAGAACTAAGTCGCATTGATCTTTCTAACTTAATGTTTTCAGTTTGTTCTTTAATTTTCGATGACATTTCGTTAAAAGCATCAATTAAGCTTCCAATCTCATCATCACTAACTATATCTTCCACAAAAACATCGTAATTTCCTTTTGTAATCTTTTGCGCTGCATCTTTAAGCTTAACAATTGGCAAACTTATTCGTCGTGCGATTATATACACAAAAGCAAACAACAGCAACGACATCAATATACTCAGATACAATATATTATTTCGTATCGACTCAATAGGAATCATTGCTTCTTTTTCATCAATCTCTGCAAGAATGGCCCAATTTAATCCTGGTATATCTACCTGACTATAAGAACTTAAAACATAAATATCTCTATAATCTAAAATCGCATTCGTTCCAGTTTCTCCTTTTAAAGCTTTTATCACACCTGCAGTATTTACTTTTGTTTTAAAAATAGAGTTATCCTGAAACCTGGAAGTACTTCTCATTAAAAAATCATCACCTACCAAATAGGATTCACCAGATTTTCCTAATCCATTATGTGGATTATTTTCGAACATAATCGAATTTATTGCTTCAATATTTAATTCAATTATTGCAACTCCAATTAAAGAGTTATTATTATCACAAATTGGACTCCCTACATATATAGCGGGCAAATTTGTATCAAGATCAATTTTATAATCTTCAATGGTTGTTACTTTTGAGCTATCAACTCTTAAAAATATATTATTGGTAGGTAGATTAATAACCTGATCAAAAGCTAAATTAACAGAATCATTATCAGAAGCATTAAAATATGTCGTAAATCCACTTTTATCAACAATAAATAATCTTTTATAATAATTTGTAGAAAAGAAATGTCTTTTAAGGAATTTATTATATTCCTTATAAATCTTATCATTAAATGTTTTAGAACTTTGGTACTGGTTTAAATAAGCAATAATATTTCTAACATCCTCTGTTTTAGAAACCAGATCAATATCTAAAATTCGATCCTGGAAATATTTCTCAATCCTGTATTTTTTCTCAATGCGCACCGATGTTAATTGATCAAAAGTTCTTTTTACCAGTGCATCTTTTGCTCTAAAATAAGAGTATGAACTAACAACAATTACTGCAAAAATATTTAGCAGTAAAAAATATATAATCAGTTTCTTAACTATTGAAGTACTAACTCTCATCTTACCTATTCATAACCAACAGCTGCATATCCAACCCAATGATGATCGTTTGCTGGTGCTGTTGTTCCCATATTTAAATCTTTTACATCTAACGTTGGATTTTCTATACTGCTTGAATATTCTATAAAATCTCCAAACAGCTCTTTCCCTTTTAACTCTTTATTAAGTTCATAACTGAATAAAAGCCCAAAAGGTACAGAATACCTACCACACCATGTCCATTTATACTCTTTATAATTATCTTCCTGAACGGTATAATTTATAAACTTTTGTATCTTTTCCGGACTAACTTCATCTAATAAACAATTTGTGATAATTCCCATTTCGTGATACTTTGCATTGACTAAACCCATGCTGTCTGTTCCATATGGTGCATAATTACTTCCACCCCAATCTTCATCACCATAGTGTACTGCATCTGTGGAAATTACAATGGCTATTTCTTTACCCAATCTTAAGTTTTCTTTTTTCATTTTTTCTGATAAGAATTTGGCTAAAGGTTCTGCTATTTCATTCATCTTATCAAAATTCATGTAAGGAACCAGGATTGGAACAATTTCAATATCATCATTAAAATATTGTAGGAAAGGAATTAAAGCTTCCAACGAATGCTCAACACTATGCATTTCATTGTGCACAATACATAAACTATCTCCTAATTTTTGGATTATCTCGTTTCTCAGCTTTGAAATTTTTACATTGCCATAAGGAGCTAACCATTCATCAAAAGATTCAAAAACTAATTTATCTTCTAATTCGAAATTCCGAGCTTTATGAGCAACACCAATTAGAATGATTGTTTTTGCCCTTATTCCATTTAGTACTTTTGGATAAATATTATTAACATAAGCGTAATCATCGTGTGGAGTAATTACAACTCTCCAGGTATTATTTAAATTTTCAGGAACAGCTAATCGTTGCATTAAGCTATCCATTTGCCAGTCATACTTAGCAAATCCAACCGTATCAACAACCTGTCTAACTTTAACTTTATCATTATTTTGAGTGCAACTAACTGCAAAAATGGACAATGTAACAATTAAAAGAATAAGTCTATTTTTCATCTTGAGTATTTTGCTTTTTTAATATATCTCTAATCTCTGAAAGTAACTGAATATCTTTTGGGGTTGGCACAGTAGTATTTTCAGGATCATTCGCCTTTTGTCTAAAGGAATTAATAACTTTTACAACAAAAAATATAACAATAGCAATAATTAAGAAATTCAAAAATACCTGGATAAAATTTCCATAATTCAATGTTATTGCTTCTTTTAATACTTTACCACTAGAATCTATTTCCGCTTGTTTAAGCACTACTTTTAGAGTAGCGAAATTGAATTTCCCCAATAAATATCCAAATGGGGGCATTATAACATCTTCAACCAATGAAGTTATGATACGGCCAAATGCAGTACCTATTATTATACCGATAGCCATATCTACCATATTTCCTTTAATGGCAAAATCTTTAAACTCTTTAAAAATTTTCATTTA
>CAZPMA010000051.1:0-16534 GCA_964587535.1 uncultured Bacteroidales bacterium | reverse complement strand
AATCGTATATTTTAAAATAATCCGGTTATATTTCCATTTTCATCTATATCAATCTTTTCTGCTGATGGTTTAGCTGGCAATCCTGGCATACGCATCATAGTACCAGCAATAGGCACAATAAAACCTGCTCCTGATGACAACTCCACTTCTCTTATCTTAACAATAAAGTCGCGTGGACGCCCTTTTTTATGTGCATCATCAGATAATGATTTTTGTGTTTTTGCAATACATACTGCCAAATTTCTCATTCCCAGTTCAGTAATCTTATCTAATTGTGATTTTGCTTTAACAGTATATTCAACACCTTTAGCTCCATACATTTTTGTTGCAATAGCATTAATCTTATCTTCAAAGCTCCAATCTAATTCGTATAAAGGTTTGAAACAAGTAGGACAGTCGGAAGCAGCATTAACCACTTTTTCAGCTAATTCAATAGCGCCTTCACCACCTTTTTCCCATCCATCATTTATAGCTACTTTAACTCCTTTTGTTTCGCAATGTTTTTTAAGTAACTCAACTTCTGCGTCAGAATCGGTAGCAAACTTATTAATAGCCACCACAGGACGGAAGTTATAATATTCCATATTCTCGATATGCTTATCCAGATTTTCAAATCCTTTTTCTAAGGCTTCTAAATCTTCATTTTTAAGATCAGCTAATTTTGCACCACCATGATATTTTAATGCTCGAATTGTAGCAACAATAACCACAGCATTAGGTTTTAAACCATGATTCTGAGATTTGATGTTAAAGAATTTCTCAGCCCCCAGTTCGCTGGCAAAACCAGCTTCTGTTACCACAAAATCACTTAACGATAATCCCATTTTAGTTGCAATAATAGTATTTGTACCTTGAGCAATATTTGCAAATGGACCACCATGAATAATTGCAGGAGTACCTTCCAGTGTTTGTACTAAGTTTGGCTTAATTGCATCTTTTAATAAAACAGTCATTGCTCCTTCGGCTTTTAAATCGCGGGCAAAAATTGCTTTACCATCGTAAGTATATCCTATAAAGATATTACCTAATCGCTTTTTAAGATCCTGTAGATCTGTAGACATACACAAAGTAGCCATAACTTCCGATGCTGCTGTAATATTAAAACCTGTTTCTCTTGGCACACCTTGTTTTGGACCACCCAAACCAATTACAATATCGCGCAATGCACGTTCGTTCATGTCCATTACCCTTTTCCACTCAATGGTACGAGGGTCTAATCCTAAGTTGCCTTCTTTAGCCTGTATGTTATTATCAATTAAAGCAGCCAATAAATTATGAGCTTTCTCAACCGCTGAAAGATCACCTGTAAAATGTAAATTTATATCTTCCATTGGTATTACTTGAGAATAACCACCACCAGCAGCTCCACCTTTAATGCCAAATACCGGACCTAAAGATGGTTCGCGCAATACAACTGTTGTTTTTTTACCAATTTTATTTAAGGCCTGAGCCAAACCAATTGATGTTGTTGTTTTTCCTTCTCCCGCAGGGGTTGGAGTTATGGCAGTAACCAAAATCAATCTGGCTTGTTTAACTTTTTCTTCATCGATATATTTTAAAGGTAATTTTGCTTTATACTTACCATATAATTCCAGATCATCTTCTGGAATATTTAGCTGTTTTGCTATATCCACAATCGGTTGGATTTTTGCTGCCTGAGCAATTTCAATGTCTGATTTCATAGGTTGATATTTTTAACTGATTAATTTATATAAAATTACCAAAAATTAACAAATTTACATAACTATATGCATCGATTTGTTAATTATTTATATACAAACACTCGACAAAAAAAATTGTTCAACAAAAACATATAATAAGCTATTAATTTAAATAGAAATGATGTTTAAACAAAAGTCGAACAATTTTTCGACTTTGATTTAATAGCTACAATATATTATTTATGGCTCATATCTGGATTCCGAGAGAATTTCATGATAATTATCGTTATACATTAGTTCTTGCACAGTCAGCTCTGAGTTTCGTTTCATATAAGTCTGAACTATCTTCCACCCTAGCCAAACAGATGCTCTTCCCGGAGACTCCAGAGGATATCCTGAAGTAAAAGGTGCTGGATTAATATGCTTATTAATCAACATATAATCAGTTGAGAATAATAACTTTTGATCTATAAGAAAATTCCACATTTCTTTTTCATTTGTAATACACCAACGCATTTGATCTCCTGTAAAACCCATTTTTAAGGTATCCGATTGATCCGGGAACATTGCATCAAGGAAATACTGAATCTTTCCTTGATATATCATATTACTTAACAGATTATCAACAGAATCGTTGAATTCAAATTCTGTTAGTACCCATGCCTTTAACACATCAAAAGGAATCATATCAGGATTCATATTTAGTTTTAAATAATATGGTGTTTGTAATCTATCGTAATATTCACAATCAATACCTAAATATTTATCTAATCCAATTCCAATAATACTATCAGTTATGACAATAGATTGATTAAATCCACCTATGTAAGTATAAATTTCCGGAACATTCTTTTCAGGAAAATAATGTTTAAATCTTTTAAAAGCAGTTTCAATATCTTTTTCAAGCGGACTCAAATCTGGATATACATTCTGCGTTTTCTCATAAACTTTATTCATCGTATAATCGGTAATAAAGCCAACCAATTTATTATTATAATCTTTATTATAATGACTTCCAAGGTTTATAATGCGACCATTGTACAACTCAAAAAACTCACCGTATTTTTTTAATAAATTTTCTGCCTCATCTGAAATATTTCCAGGATCAATTTCGAAAATATCCTTATCTAAACGTTTTATCTCAATATTTACTTCTATTGAAGATGTATCTATTTCAAATTCTTTTTTTTGATTACACGCTATTAATAAAACAGTTAAGCCAACTAAAACCAATATTTTTTTAACTAATATTCTCATAATTTATTTTTCGATTATTATTAAATTTTAAAAAAGGCCTGATTTTTGAATTGTATCAGGAAAATGTCTTCATTTAATACGTTTTTTGACTATTTTTGTATTAATTAAAACAATTTCTAAAAATATGAAAAAGTATTTATTTATTGCAATAATAACACTAATCAGCATAGGTTCTTTTGCTCAAAACATGAAATTCGCAGTTGTTGTTGATCCAAAATTTTCCTGGTTAAACTCAGACGTAAAAGGAGTTGATAGGAATGGTTCGCATTTTGGAGTAAATATTGGTCTAAATGTGGATAAATTTTTTGCTCAGAATTATGCGATAATGTCGGGTATTTCCATTGACAACACTGGTGGAAAATTAAGTTACGATAAGGTAAAATACCTAGACACTAAAGCCGAAGCTGATTCTGTAAGAGCAGGTAGTACGCTTAATTATAAATTACAGTATATTAATATTCCTTTGGGTTTAAAGTTGAAAACAAATGAAATTGGTTATTTAACTTTCTTTACTCATTTAGGATTAAATGCCGGCATTAATATAAAAGCTATTGGCGAAATTGATGACTATGAATTAAACAACACAAATATCAGTAACGAAATCAGACGGTTTAATTTAGGTTATTTCATTGGCGCCGGAGTAGAATATTCGATTGGTGGCAATGCAGCAATCATTGCTGGATTAACCTACACTAACGGATTTGTTGATATTACTACAGACAATGATTATAAAGTTACTTTAAGCAATTTAGCATTTAGAATTGGTGTATTGTTTTAATTAAAAAAAATAATTTAAGGGATATGAAAATAGCTCTTGCACAGTTAAATTATCATATAGGAAATTTTGAGAAGAATACACAAAAAATTATTCAATACATCGAACAAGCAAAAAGTGACCAGGTTGATTTAATCGTTTTTTCTGAGTTATCTGTTTGTGGATATCCACCCCAGGATCTTCTTGAAAAAAGATCTTTTATTGAACAATGTGAAATTTCCGTAGAAGAAATTGCACAAGTATGCAATGATATAGGCGTTATAGTTGGAGCTCCAACAATTAATTACCATCAAAAAGGGAAAAGGTTATATAACTCTGGGATATTTTTAGCAGAAGGGAGAGTTCAATATATTCAAAATAAAACATTACTTCCAACTTATGATATATTCGATGAGTATCGATATTTTGAGCCTAACGAAAAATTCAACATTATTGAATATAAGGGAGAAAAAATTGCCATAACCATATGTGAGGATTTATGGGATTTTCAGCCTGTAGAAAATACTTTTGCCAAAAATCAGTTATACAATATTACCCCAATGGAGCAATTGATAAAACATAAACCTGATTTTATCTTAAATATTGCTGCATCTCCATTTTCTTACACAAAAATATGGGGTAGAAAAAATATATTTATTCGCAATGCCAAACAATATAAATTGCCGGTTTTTAATGTAAATCAGGTTGGCGCACAAACGGAGTTAATTTTTGATGGCGGATCGCTGGTTGTTAATCCAGATGGAACCATTGCAGATGAACTAAAATTATTTACTGAAGATTATAAAATATACGATTTAGATAAAATTAAATCGTGCAGTATTAAGAAGCAAGTTGATGAGAATCCTAATGTAATAGCAAAAATACATGATGCTTTAGTTTTAGGCATAAAAGATTATTTTGGCAAGATGGGTTTTTCAAAGGCGACTTTAGGGCTTTCAGGCGGAATTGACTCAGCGGTTGCCCTTGTTATTGCTGCTCGAGCTCTTGGTCCACAAAATTTAAGAGTTCTTCTTTTACCATCTAAATATTCGTCTGATCATTCAATTACCGATGCTGAGAAATTAGCGAATAATTTAGGCGTTAAGTACAATATTGTCAGCATTCAAGAAGTTGTTGATGGTTTCAATAATGCACTTGGAGAAGTTTTTAAAGGATTAAAAGAAGATATTACTGAAGAAAATATTCAAGCCAGAGCCAGAGGAACTATTTTAATGGCTCTATCAAATAAATTTGGTCATATTTTGTTAAATACATCGAATAAAAGTGAAGCAGCTGTTGGTTATGGAACTTTATATGGCGATATGAACGGTGGACTTTCTGTTTTAGGCGATGTATATAAAACTGATGTATATAAGCTTGCAAGTTATATTAACAGAGAAGTCGAAATAATTCCTGAGAATACCATTATTAAGCCACCCTCGGCAGAATTAAGACCAGATCAAAAAGATACTGACTCGCTACCTGATTACGATATTCTCGACAAGATTTTATTTGAATATATCGAATTACAAAAAACATTAGAAGAAATTATTGAAGAAGGCTATGAAAAAGATGTTGTAACAAGAATATTAAAATTGGTAGATAATAATGAGTACAAAAGATACCAGGCTCCACCAATTTTAAGAATATCATCAAAAGCTTTTGGGGCAGGGAGAAGAATGCCGTTGGTAGCTAAATATAATTAACTAGTTGGATGGTTTTTCTTTAAACCATCCTTTTATTTTTTCATCATAATACTAGATTAATAACGATTTTAAAAAAAATATTTTATAGTTTTAGACTAAATATTTACATTTGTATGTTTTTTAACATATTTTTATAAAAAATTGTCGATCAATGAACATTGAATGCCATAATATAATTGATAACCAAATGTCTGTTTTTAGCGTTCTTAACGAAGAAGAAAAAGAACTCTTAAAAAGAAACAGCACTTGCACTTATTACAAAAAAAATGATATTATCTACAAAGAAGGTGATAAACCCAGTGGATTAATTTGTTTATCAAAAGGAAAAGTTAAGATTTTTAAAGAAGGTGTAGGTGGACGTGAACAAATTGTTCGCATGGCAAAACCTGTGGGTTTTATCGGTTATCGGGCATTATTTGCAGAGCAAAACTATTTGGCATCGGCTGAAGCTATTGAAGATAGCGTTATATGTACCATTGAAAAAGAAACTCTTTTTAAAATTTTAAGTACTAATTTCGAATTATCTTTTAGCATTATTAGATCCTTAGCTTCTGAGCTGGGTTTTTCAAATAACAGAACAGTTACTCTAACACAAAAACATATCCGTGGTCGATTAGCAGAATCGCTGTTGTTCCTTAAAGAAACTTATGGTGTTGAAGATGATGAAGCAACCATAAAAGTTTACTTATCGAGAGAAGATATCGCTAACCTTTCAAACATGACAACATCAAATGCTATTAGAACGCTTTCAACTTTTGCAAGTGAAAAAATAATAGCATTAGATGGAAGAAAAATAAAAATTCTTGATTTTAAAGGTTTGGAAAGAATTAGTGATTTGGGATAAGATCTTAATTTATCTTTAAAATCAAAGTACTCAAAAAGCTTTTATCACTAAGAACACTATCAAGTTCTCCTTTTATGTACAATTCATTTAGCATTGCTAATTTCTTTGCAATTGCTGGATTATTAGTATCATATAAAATTTGACTTGCCCTTGAGATTATGGCCGTATCTAAAACTAAGGTTTCACCTGATGATCTTTCATTATAACACTCTACTGCACTTTCTATTCCTTCATCTAAAAATGAAGCTAATACATCGTAAGTTACATCAGTATTTAAAGAATCGTCCAGCACATTTTGAATTTCTCTGATAATGTCATAATTCAAGGATGATGAAGTATGATTAAGCACAATAACTGTATTAGTATCTTCTACATAACGCAATAAACTAGTGCGAAATCCATTCCACTTACCATGATGATAAGCTATTTTTTTGTCATTTCTTTTCCTGATTCTAAATCCAAAACCATATGGAATTTCATATCTATTTCTGAGTTTAAAAGTCGAAATAGCTTCATCCATGGTTGCTTTCGAAACCAGTTTATTTTGATACAGGGCCTGATCCCATTTAAATAAATCTTCTGTTGTGGAATATACCCCCTTATCTCCTACTGCTCCATCATTTACTGTTTCGGGAATCGTTCTATATCTTCTACCTCTATATACATAACCAATTAATTTTTCCTTTTCAAAGCTGCTATTTGAGCTACAATAAACAAATGAATTTTCCATTTCTAATGGAGCAAAAATATTATCGTGCATAAAATCAGCAAAACTTTGTTTGGATATACTTTCAACAATTGATGCCAGAACAACATATCCAGCGTTAGAGTAATCCCATCTTTTACCCGGAGTAAAATATAAGTTTAGCTTTTGTTCTGCCATTAACTTAATAATCTCTTCATTATTAGGAGCCTTTCCCCCTTTCCAATGATGTTCAACTAACCAGTAATAATTTGGCAAACCTGCAGTGTGATTTAATAACATTCTGATTGTTATTTCCGGATAAGGGAACTCTGGTATATACTTCGTTACACTATCGTCGTATGCCAACTGATTTCTTTCTTTAAGAATCATGATTGCCATTGCAGTAAACTGCTTACTTACAGAAGCTAACTGAAAAACATCATCTTTCTTCAGTTCTTTTCTTCGGTATAAGTCAGCATAACCAAATGATTGGTTATAAATACAAACACCTTTGTAGGCTACCAGAACATTGCCATTAAAATAGTTTCTTTTTGCTTTAATCTGCATAATTGAATCTATCTTTTTTGTCTTTTCCTGATAAAATATTTTAGCAATTTCTTTTTTGGCTGCAGAAGAAGCATTTTCTTCAATAGCTATGGTTGCACCAAACAAATTAAGCTTTATTGATGCAAAAACAATCACAACTATAAAGAATAGTCCTGCAAGAAAAAATATTTTTAGGTATTTATACTCCATTATATTAGAACTTAAGTTCCAAACAAGGCGCAAATTAATAGAAAAATTAGGGGAAATCAAAGAAGAAAATGTTAAGACGCCTTAATTTATAAGGTTTTTAACACTTATTACTTAACAAGTACACTACTACTAACCTTAGGAATTGTTTTAAGTTCAGCACTTTGAAAGGTTATGAACAACACCAGTCAAAATTAAGTATTTTATTTAGTCAAATTGTGGAAAAGTTACTCTTGGTAGTATACACGCTTAACTCTGGTCGAAACGCTTGTGAAAATCTCGTATGGAATAGTTTCAAGAGTATTTGCCAGTTCGATCACAGACCTTTCCTTTCCAAAAACAATAATTTCATCTCCTTCGTGTATGTTACAACCTGTAATATCAACCATGCACATATCCATACAGATATTACCTACAATTGGCACATAACATCCATTTACATAAAGCTTACCTTTGCCATTGCTTAATTTTCTGTTCAAGCCATCAGCATAACCTATTGGAATAACAGCAATGGTCATATCTTTTTTAGCAATCCCTTTTCTGCTATATCCAATGGTTTCATTTTTTGAAATCTGCTTAACTTGTATTACTGTGCTTTTTAAGGTACTTACTGTTTCTAAATGTTCCTGATGAACTGCCGATATACCATATAGTCCAATACCCAAACGAACCATTTCGAACTGAGTATCCGGAAATCTTTCAATCCCTGCAGAATTCAAAATATGACGTGTAGCTTTATATCCCAGTCCATCCATTATTTTATCGCTATACTTTTTAAAAACACTAATTTGTTGAGTAGTAAAATCATCGTGTACTTCTTCATCGCTAGCAGCTAAATGAGAAAATATAGTAGATACTTTTAATGCATTTGTCTCTTCTAAGTCCTTCAGTAAGGTATTAATATCATCTTCGACGAAACCAAGTCGGTGCATTCCTGTATCGATCTTAATATGAACAGGATAATTTTTTAAACCAGATTTTTCTACAATCGAAATAAATTGTCTGAGTATTTTCAGATTATAGATTTCAGGTTCCAGCCTATGTTCAAGCATCAGGTCAAAGCTGTTTTGCTCCGGGTTCATTACAATTATTGGAGTTTTTATTCCAGCCTGTCGTAATGAAACTCCTTCATCCGCAAAAGCGACACCTAAATAATCAACTCTTTGATATTGCAATATATTTGCTATTTCATGCGTGCCACTTCCATATGAAAGCGCCTTAACCATAACCATTATTTTAGTCTTTGAATTAAGCAATGACTTAAAATAATTCAGGTTATGTACCATCGAATTTAGGTTTATTTCTAAAACTGTTCTATGCGCTTTTTCTTCCAAAGCTTTTGATATATCTTCAAAATAAAAACTACGCGATCCTTTAATTAAAATAGCTTCATCGGAAAAACGATGGATTGATATTTCTTTTAGGAATTCTTCAGTTGTTTTATAAAACTGGGATTTAATTTTAAAAAGTTGTGATTGTCTAGAAATTGCTTCTCCAATACCAATTAATCTATCAACTTTAAATTTATCCAATAATGCAGCTACTTCCTTATATAAAACTTCATCATTTTTACCTGATTGTAAGATATCAGAAAGAATTAATGTTTTTATTTTATGCTGATTTTGTTGATCCAGGTAATTTAAGGCTATGCTTAATGAGTTAATATCAGAATTATACGTATCATTTATTAAAGTACAATTGTTAATTCCTTTTTTAAGCTCCATTCTCATTGCAACAGTAGGCAATGACTCAAATTTTTGTTTAATTACTTCCACATCAACCTTTAAAGCACAAACAAAAGCCAAAGTGTGTATTGCATCTTCAATAGAAGCATTGTCAGTAAATGGAATAATAATATTATCTGTCTTTTCAGAAAATTCGAAGCTTATTATTGATTTAGATTCAGATTTATCAACTGAAATAATTTTTAAATCAGCATCAGTATTAAAAGACCATGTAAATGTTTTTTTATCAGAAAAAGCACTATTTTGATTTAGTTCTTTTTCAATTATTTCATGATCTTTACAGTAAATTAAAAAATCTGTATTCTTAAATAATCTTAACTTTTCGCTTGTCTTTTGCTCTTTATTGTTAAAATTTTTCTGATGTGGTTCACCAATATTAGTAATTAAACCAATCGTTGGTTGAATAATTTTTTGCAAATGTTCCATTTCGCCGGGCTGAGAAATCCCTGCTTCGAAAACTGCCAAATCAAAGGATTTTTCCATCAACCAAACAGATAAAGGAACACCCACTTGTGAATTATAACTTTTTGGATTTCTAATGATTTGTCTTTCACCTTGGAGAACATGATAAATCCACTCTTTAACAATTGTTTTACCATTACTCCCTGTAATTCCTAAAACGGGATAAGCAAATTTACTTCGATGAGCAGATACAAGTTGCTGAAGTGCATTTAATACACTTTTAACAAATAAAAAATTAACATCTTTATACTTTTTATTCTTTTCTGAAATCTTCTCTACAATAAAGTTTCTTATTCCTTTTTCGTATAACTCTTCAATATATTCATGACCATTATGCCTTTTGCCAGATATTGCAAAAAACAAGGTGTTTTTTGTTGTAACTACATTTCTTGAATCAATTAACAAATATTTTATTTCACAATCTTGGTGAATTGTTGATTGTGCATTTATAATTTTTGCTATTTCTGAAATTGTATAGGTCATGAATTATTTTCGCTCATTACTTTATTGTAGCATACTCTGCATAATGGTTCATATTCTGCAGTTTCGCCTAAAAGTACTAATTTATCGCTTTTTGCAATACGATGCGAATATTGAGCCAGGTTTCCGCACTTCATACAAATAGCATGTACTTTTGTAACATACTCTGCTTCGGCCATTAATGCTGGTATCGGACCAAATGGTTTGCCCAGGTAATCCATATCCAAACCAGCGACAATAACCCGAATACCATTGTTTGCCAGCTGGTTACAAACATCAACCAGATTTTTATCAAAAAACTGAGCTTCATCAATACCAATCACATCGACATCACCAGCCAGTAATAATATATTTCCCGACGATTCAACAGGTGTAGAACGAATAGATGTTGAATCGTGCGAAACAACTTCTTCCTCAGAATATCTTGTATCAATAATTGGTTTAAATATCTCAACCTTCAATTTTGCGTACTCTGCTCTTTTTAATCTACGGATTAACTCTTCAGTTTTCCCTGAAAACATTGATCCACAAATTACTTCGACCCATCCCCTGTTTTTGGCTTTTTTATTTGTACCTTCGAAAAACATCTTATACCAAATTGTAAACTATTATCGTTATTTTTGTAATCTGTTAATAACAAAAACGCTATGAATAAAAACGAATTGGTTAAAAACCTAAAAAAAGAAATACAAGATATATATTCAAAAATAAACGAATTCGAAAACTCAGAACAAATACATTTAATTGATATTGATCTTGCACTTTCAAAAGTAAGAAATCTTTATGAGTTATTATCGAAATTAAATACAACAAGTGCATACAATACTGATAATCAAATTAAAGACTTTTCAACAAAAACTAAACAAGTTGAAAAAGAAAAAGCTCTAGTTGAAGAAAAACCACAAGTTCAAGAAGAAGTTGTTCATAAGCCTGTAGAATTAAAAGAAGAAAAGGAAGTAGAAAAAGAAACTGAGATTGAAGAAGCCAAAGAACCTGAATTAATTATCGAGAAACCCAATAAACCTGAACCCAAAAAGAATGAAAACTCTGTTAATCATACAGATTCTTCTCCAGAAATAGTTGCAGACAAGTTTCATTCAAAGAAATTTGTACATGACAATATTTCTCAAAAAAATGTTAAGAAAGATGTTTCTACCAAGATGCAAACAAAACCAATTAAAGATATTAACTCAGCAATTGGACTAAATGATAAATTTATTTTTATAAGAGAATTATTCGGTGGAGATAAAGATCATTATCATGAGACAATTCAGATTTTAAATAATTTTGACACCTATGAAAATGCGATTGGTTTTCTAAATGAAAATTTTGAGTGGGAAGATGACGATTCAAATTTTGAAAGATTAAAAGAACTGGTTCATCGTAAATTTGCATAAAATTAAACTATCATGAGCAAACTTTATTTGGTGCCCACACCAATTGGTAACCTGGAAGATATTACATTAAGAGCTATTCGCATTTTAAAAGAAGTTGATATAATTCTGGCAGAAGACACACGAAAAACAGGTATTTTATTAAAGCATTTTGAGATAGAAAAACCTGTATTGGCTCATCATAAATTCAATGAGCATAAGGCTCTTCCCTCTATTGTTGAAAGAATAAGAAACGGTGAAACGATGGCACTGGTTTCAGATGCCGGCACACCAGGAATTTCTGATCCGGGTTTTTTGATTGCAAGAGCATGCATTGAAGCCGAAATTGATGTTGAATGTTTACCTGGTGCAACAGCTTTTGTTCCTGCCTTGGTAAATTCTGGATTGCCGAACGACCGGTTTGCTTTTGAAGGCTTCTTACCACAAAAAAAGGGTCGCCAAAAACGATTATCAGAGCTGACTGAAGAAAATAAAACAATGATTTTTTATGAATCTCCTTACCGTTTATTAAAAACGCTAACGCAGTTTTCAGAAGTTTTCGGAAATGACAGAAAAGCAAGCGTATCCAGAGAACTTACAAAGATTCATGAAGAAAATATTCGTGGAACTTTAAAAGATCTAATTGAGTATTATTCCAGATCAACCATAAAAGGCGAGATTGTTATTATTGTTGAAGGCTTATCGAGCTATAAAAAAACAGAAAAGAGCGATGATTAATCGCTCTTTGTTTTATCTTTTTCTTCTTGGTTTTTTATCTCCACCAGGTTTTCCAGACCTTTTTCTTGATCTGTCACCTTCAAATGATTTCTTATCGTCTCTTCTTCCAGATGATCGTTTTTTATCATCGCGTCTATCTGAACGATCCGGAGAACCACCTTTTGGTCTCTCTTTAGCAATTTCAGTACTTACTTTAACACCTTCAAAAATCGCATTATTCAGTCCGTCAAGAACCTTATCCGTATATTGCTTATCTACTTCAAAGAAAGAAAATGATTTCATAATATCAATCTTTCCAACAGGAATATTTCTTTCCCTGGTTGCTTCATTTACCAATCCCATTAAACGCTGAGCATTTAACTTATGGTTTTTACCCAGATTAATAAATAATCTTTTATAATCTTTATCGCTTCCTCTTCTTCGTCCTTTATCCTTTTCTTGCTGTCTAAAATCCTTTTCATCAGGGATATTCAAATCAGGAGCATTTTTATAGTAATCTAAAAAGCGATTAAACTCTAAGGATACAAACCTTTTAACAAGTTCCTCTTTATCTAACCATTCCAACTTTTTATATATCTCAGGTAAGAAGCCTTCAATTTGCTCATCCACATCAACATGTTCCATTTTGTCAACTAAATGGAATAATTGCTTTTTGCAAACTTCTTTTCCAGTAGGAATTTCAGCTTTCTCAAATGTTTTATTAATCTTTTTCTCGATATCTTTAATTCGATATTTTTCTCTCAAATGAACAATGGCAATAGAAATTCCAGCTTTACCTGCACGACCAGTACGACCACTTCTGTGAGTGTATGCTTCAATATCGTCTGGTAAATTGTAGTTAATAACATGAGTAAGATCATTAACGTCTAAACCACGAGCTGCTACGTCAGTAGCCACAAGCATTTGTAAATTTTTTAAGCGGAAACGATTCATTACATGGTCGCGCTGTGCCTGTGATAAATCGCCATGTAATGCATCAGCATTATAACCATCTTTTATAAGCCATTCTGCTACTTCTTTTGTTTCCATGCGAGTACGACAGAATATAATGCTGTAAATGTTTGGATTCACATCTGCAATTCGCTTTAATGCTAAATATCTGTCTCGTGCATGAACAAGGTAATATAAGTGCTTAACATTTTCTGCACCAGCATTCTTTTTGCCCACAGTTATTTCCTGTGGATCAGTCATATAATTTTTTGCTATTGCTGCTACTTCTTTTGGCATTGTTGCAGAAAATAACAATGTTCTACGTTCATTAGGTACAGACTCTAAAATCTCGTTTAGATCATCACGAAAACCCATATTTAACATTTCATCGGCTTCGTCTAATACAACTGATTCAACATTTGAAATGTCTGCTTTTCCACGTTTTATTAAATCAAGCATTCTACCAGGAGTTGCAACAATTACATGCACTCCCATTCTTAATCCTCTGATTTGAGCATCTATATTTGCACCACCATAAACTGGTAATACTTTTATTCCATCAACATACTTCGAATATGCAGTCAAATCTTTGGCAATCTGAACACATAATTCGCGTGTTGGGGATAAAATTAATGCTTGTGGGTATTTATTTTTGATATTGATCTGCTCAACTATTGGCAAACCGAATGCAGCTGTTTTTCCCGTTCCTGTTTGTGCTAAAGCAACTATATCTGATTTGCTTTCAAGTAATACAGGTATTACTGCTTCCTGAACCGGCATCGCTTTTTCGAAACCTAATTCACTAATTCCTTTTAGGATATCTTTAGAGATACCTAATTCGGCAAATTTTGTCATTTTTGTTTTCCTCCTGTGCTTTCTGATCCCTACTCAACTCGCCAAAAGTCGCACAGACACCGGAAAACACTATTTTTAATTATTATAAGGGCGCAAAGATAATATAATATTTTGATTATGAACTACTTTTTAGATTTATTTTAAAATGCCGAGGCAACTGCAATTATTCCAATAATAATACCAGCAACTATATACAAGCCAAAAATAGCTATAGTAAATATTCCCATAAACTTGTAATGTGATTTTAAATATTCAAATGCATAAACTAAATTGTTTTGCTTTGTTTGCTCAATTGCTGTTTTCATATTTGTCGAAAACTTTAATAAATACAATACTGGGAAGAAGTATAATACTCCAATTATCAAATAAAGAACTGCCAAAACACCAAAAATGGCAGACTCCATATGCCCCATTATTCCACCTACACTGCCAATAATAGCCATTATAATAAAACCAATGGCTAAAAAGCCAATCCCTACAAATCCTAAAATAGCAAAGAACATAGTCCATTTTCGGGTTTGGTTTAAGTTTTCTAAACTTTCATTTGTTAATTTTAACTCTGAGTTTTTTTTCACTTCTACTTGTTGATTTTCTGTATTTTCCATAATATATTTTTTTAGCAATTTAATAATTTCTCGTAATAACCAGAAGTTCCTGTTTCTAAAATTTCAATAATTATCTTTTCTGTTACAGGACCAATACCTTTTAACGAAGTTAATTTATTTCGATATTCCTTAACAGGCTCGTTTAATTGGGAAATTGAATATGCTCCATAGCTATAGGGAGATTTTTCACCATATTGTTTTAATATAAAATCCATTTGCTCCAATATAATTTTAACCAAATCGTTCTGATCAATTACATTACTAATTAAATTAGCTGAAATCCTAACCGGGATATGATGTTTTTTAGCCAAACTATAAAAACGTTTGTTAATCTCATTATAATACGAGTAAGAAGCTCCACCCCATTTATCACCTTTGAAAATTTCTTTGTACGGATTTATTAACTCAGGCCTATTTTTTTTTAGAACATTATAGAAATAATCTTTTTGTCTTCCTTCTTTTAATGTCATCCCACCAAAAATGATAAAATCAACGCCAATTTCCTTAAATTTTTGAATAGAAATTTCCATGTGATTTGTAGAATCAGTAATAAATGGAATAACCGGCATAAAAAATATTCCAACCATAATTAATTGCTTTTTAAAATCCGATATTATTTGCATTCGTTCGATTGGGGAAGGTACTAATGGCTCAAATGTTTTACAAATATTCTGATCGATTCCTGAAAAACTAAAGCTGATTATTGCTTTTGATTTTTGATTTATTTGCTGAAGTATATCACTATCTCTTTTTACTAAAGTAGACTTAGTTAAAATATGCACTGGAAAATTATAATCAGAGATAATGCCCAAACTTTTCCTTGCAATCTCATACTTTTTCTCCAAAGGATTATAACTATCACCAACTCCACCCCCGAGCATAACAAATCCTTTTTTTAACGGAATTCTTTTCCTTTTCGGATCTAATTCTTTTGCTAAAAGTTCTGGAGCATTAACTTTTACATCTATATCATTGTCAAACTCTCCATCAACATAATAACCCTCGGACCTTCCATCGCAATACGCACAATTATGCAAACATCCACGATAAAGATTCATTGAATATCGAGCTACAAACCATGAATCAACTTTTTTATGTTTCCTCAATATGGATTTTGCTTCAATTTCTTTTATCACGTCAATTTAATTTATGGCGTTTATAATTATTTTAACAATTTAATAAAAAAAGGGATTGAGCAAAACCCAATCCCCTAAAAACTGAACTAAAATGAATTTAAGCTTCTACCTGCATTAGTTCAATTTTATAGGCAACAACTTCAGTAATATATTTCTCATTTCCATTTTTATCTGTGTACTTTCTATTGTTTAGCTTTCCTGTTACAGAAATTAACTCCCCTTTTTTAAGGAAATCCATTTTTTCATCTTTTTTATTCTTCCAATAAACTACATTGTGCCATGTTGTAGTGTTTACCCACTCATCTTCGTTATTTTTATAACCTTCGTTTGTGGCAATACTCATTGTAATTAATATGCGCCCGCTTTCAAACGTTTTTTCTTCTGCGTCTTGTCCTAAGAATCCTTGAATTTCTACTTTGTTAATTGTTTTCATAATTTTAAGTTTAAATTGTTTTAGAAATTATTTTGATACAAAGTAAAGGCTTGTGCATTAAGCGATTCGGTTATTAAATGGGTATAGTCGGTTAACATTCGTTTGTTGTCGTTTGTA
>CAZPMA010000050.1:0-21893 GCA_964587535.1 uncultured Bacteroidales bacterium | reverse complement strand
CCTATAATGGTTGCAGCAATTGTTACATTTCTTATATTTTTTATCAACAAATTTGATAAATTATCACTTGTCTCAATAGAGAAATTGTTGTCTTCAAAGCTTTTTAGCTTTCGAATAACTCTAAATAATCCTGTTGCTTCATTAATTGCAGGTTTTACTAATTTTAAATCATTCGGGAGAACAGAAATTCTAAAATTCATGTTTGGGCGCGAAAAGTATTGACGAACACTCGTTATTGGTAAAATACATGATTTATCTCCTTGTGAGCCAAAACTTGAGCCTCTCTCTTTTAAGACCCCAATAATTTTAAACTTTCCGTTACCTATTGTTATTATCTTATCTAAAGGTTCTTCACCATTCTCAAAAATATCTTTTATTAATCCTGATCCTATAATAACTACATGAGTGTTTGATTGTATATCAAATAATGTAAAGTTTCTTCCTTTACTTAATTCATATCCTGAATTTATGAGGTAATTCTCATCTGAACCAATAACAGGTATATTAGGGTTTGTTTTCTTTGATTTATATTTTACTGTTGCTATATCAGAAGCAAAAGTTGAAATTGAGACGAATGCAGGAAAATTGAATTCTTCTTTAAATTCCAATGCTTCTCTGTACTCTATGCTCTTATATCTTTCTCGTCTACCACCTACACTTACTCTACTATCTCTGTTTACTATTGTGAAAGTATTGGCTCCCATACTTCTGAATTCGCTACTTATGATTCCTTTAATAGATTCAATTGCAGTTAAAATACCGACTAATGCCATAATACCAAAGGCAATAATGAATATAGTCAAAACAGTTCTAAGTAAATTAGAGCGAATTGAGCCAAGAGCAATTTTTAAATTTTCTTTAAATAAACTTTTTGTAAACATAATTAACTCAAAATTAACATAAATTAATAAATATAGAAGCTTGTTATTTGGTTAATTTAGTTTTTACATTGAACTTAATATTTGAAATTTGTAATTTTACTTTATAACACTTTTTATTTAATGATTCTTATTGAACTTCATATAATCAAAAATTATCAACACACAAAACTGTAAATTATGTTTATTCCAAAAACCAATTATGCAAAGATTGCTTATGATGCTATATTGTTTTTTGTATCAACGGGAAAAGTAAAAGAAATTGACACGTCTAAAATCTCACAAGATCTTAAATTAAATAGAGCTTGTATTATCTCTGTTTTTGATTCAGAAGATAAGATTATAAGTAGTTTTGGAGGGATAGAGCCAAAGAAAAGTAATTTATACGAAGAAATTATTGAAAATTCAATTGGTGCAGCAGTAAACAAGGATTCGTCTCCTATAGTTTCAGATGATCTGAATAAAATTAAAGTTTTTGTAGATATATTATCTGTTCTGCATCCTGTTGAAGATTTCTCAGAGTTAAAACCGCATAAGCATGGTTTATTTATTAAAGATTCTGAAGGAAATTCAGGTTTTATAATGCCAAATATTAAGGGGGTGAAATCTTATGAAAAACAAATTGAGATTATCCGTAAAAAGTCTAAAATTAAGGATAAACCGGAAGATTTAGATATTAAATATTTTAAGGTGACTCGTTATGATTAGAATATGATAAGATCGGTAAAAATAAATATTTATGGTAAAGTACAAGGTGTGGGATTTCGATACAGTGCTTTACAAAAGGCAAATGAAATGGGTGTTATGGGTTTTGCAAAAAACAGACCGGACGGTAGTGTGTATATTGAGGCTGAGGCAGAACCAGAAATAATAATAGAATTTGTGAAATGGTGTAACCAAGGGCCTTCCTGGTCAAGGGTGGATAACTTAATAGTTACAGATATTACTTTTAATAATTATAGAAATTTTTGTATAAAATAGATGGATGCAAGGTATTTTATAAAACTTGAAGATAATAAAGTTAAATGTACACTTTGTCCACATAATTGTATTATTCAAGAAAATAAAGAAGGTATCTGTAAGGTTCGGAAAAATGAATCGGGAAAACTTATTAGTCAGAATTATGGAGTAGTTTCGTCAATAGGATTTGATCCCGTTGAAAAAAAACCTTTGTATCATTTTTATCCGGGTTCTGAAATATTATCTATTGGTAGTTTAGGATGTAATTTAAAATGCAAATTTTGTCAAAACTGGCAAATTTCTCAATCCAGCATCGACGATTTCGATAGAAGTATAAGGACTTATGATCCTAAACAAATTATTGACATAGCTGAAACAAGAAAAACGAATATTGGAATTGCGTATACTTATAATGAACCAACAGTATTTTTTGAATTCATGAATGATACTGCAATTCTTGCAAATGATCAGGGGCTGAAAAATGTTATGATCTCTAATGGCTTTATTAATCCAGCTCCTTTAAAAGAATTAATGAAATATATGGATGCTTTTAATATAGATTTAAAGGCATTTAACGAACAATTTTATAAAAAGTATACAAAAGCAGGTTTAAACCCTGTTAAGAAAACACTGAAGACTATTTCGGAATACAAAAAGCATTTGGAAATTACAAACCTTGTTATACCTGGATTAAATGATGATCCAGCAGAGTTTGAGAAAATGATGCAATGGATTTCAAATAGCTTAAATAATAATGTTGTGGTGCATATTTCAAGATATTATCCGAGTTATAAAATGGAAATAGATGCAACTTCATTAGAAAAAATGCTTACTTTAGAGAAAATAGCTAAAAAATATGTTGATTTTGTTTATTTGGGAAATGTTTTAATCCCTGAAGGAAATAACACGTATTGTAAGAAATGTAACGAGTTATTAATTCGAAGGAGTGGGTATACAACAAAGAATATTTCAATCAAATCTGACGGAACCTGCATGAAGTGTGGAACACAAGTATTAACCTATATATGATTTTATGAGAATTAGAAAACCAGCTGTGGCTGGTAGATTTTACCCCTTAAGTAAAGAGTCAATAATTGAACAAATTAAAATAATTCTTGAAAAAGAAATTGTAAATATTGATTTGGCTTTTAAAAATAAAACTATTATCGGAGGAATAGTACCACATGCTGGTTATATGTTTTCTGCGTATCAGGCAGTGCATTTTTTTGAAATTATTAAACAATCTAAGGTCAAATACGATACAATTGTTATTGTAAATCCAAACCATACCGGAATAGGACATGAGATTGCTGTTGATTCACATGATGCATGGGAAACACCATTGGGAATAGTACATCTTGATACAGAGTTTGGAAAGAAATTAGGATTTTCAATATCAGAAATTGAGCAATTCAGAGAACATTCGGCGGAGGTTATGCTGCCATTCCTTCAATACTTTTTAGATTATAAGTTTGAAATTGTACCTATTACATTATCTGATCAAACATATAAAAACGCTAAAGTGATAGCTAATAAAGTATATAAAGTGGCGAATAAATTAAAAAAGAAAGTATTATTTATTGCATCATCTGATTTTTCACATTTTTTATCTCCTGAAAAAGGAAAAGAAATGGATGAACATGTATTAAGAAATATATTTCTTTATAATATACCTGAGATTGAAAAAGTTGTTAGAGAAAAAAATATTTCTGTATGTGGTTATGGACCAATTATGGCATTAATGGAATACTCAAAATTAGTTGCAATTAAACCAAAAGTAGAAATATTGAAAAGAGGACATTCCGGTGAAATAATTCCTTCAAGCGAAGTGGTAAACTATGTTTCAATGCTTTTTTTTAATGAATAATATGGTAAAACTGATCAACTGAATTAACTTTGAGCTATTAAAATCTCAAAAATGCTTGATAAAATTATAGAGTGGCTTGAGTTCCATATGGGAACATGTTTTTATAAAAAATATTTTGGAGTAGAATGTCCTGGTTGCGGTATGCAGCGTTCTTTTATTGAATTACTAAAGGGTAATTTTTATGAGAGCTTTATTTTATTTCCGGCATTATTGCCCACGATGTTTTTAGTGGTTTTTTTGTTTCTTCATATTATTTTTAAATTTAAGAATGGAGCAAATATTTTAAAAATAACATTCATAATTAATACGAGTATAGTAGTTTTAAGCTATATTTATAAAATATTAACTTTATAAACCTGATCTATATGGAAAATTTAACTACTACAGTAAATCAAAACCCAAATCAAGTACAGATGCCCTTACCTAATTCAACAGCAGTATTGGTTTTAGGAATTCTTTCAATCGCAATATGTTGGTGTTATGGCCTTTTTGGAATTACCATGGGTATTATTGCATTGGTTTTATCTAATAAAGCAAGAAATTTATATAACGAAAATCCAGACCAGTATACTATTGGTTCATTTAAAAATATGAACGCTGGTAGAGTTTGTGCAATTATTGGAACTATATTGTCTGCATTATACCTTGTAGTTATAATTATTTACTTTTTAATTATTGGTGCTGCAATTGGTACAATTTTTACTCAAATGCCCTGGGATTCGTTTTAATGTTTAAAATTATAATTTCGAATGGATGACTTTTTTTAAGAGTCATCCATTTTTCATTTACATTGAAATTGGTTAATTTGTGCTCATGAATTTAACGCAAAGGATTGATGCTTTTATTGAACTTGGAAAATTCTTAAGGAAATTTCCAGGCCAAAATAAATTCTCGAATGTTTTAGAAGAAATCGTTGAAAGCAACCATATTTATAATCCCTGGTTTACTAAAAATAATATTTTACAATCGATATATGCAATTGGTGAATCTTTACAAAAGGAGAAAATTCAATTTTGGATAAACACTTATCCAAATCTTGATAAGGCAGAAAAGAAAAGGAAAATTGGAGTTATAACTGCAGGGAACATCCCTTTGGTAGGATTTCATGATTTTATGTGTGTGATAATTTCCGGGAATATTTTCAAAGGGAAACTTTCTACTAAAGATAACCGATTGTTAAAGTTTATATCTGATTTCTTAATAGAAATAAATAATGATTTTAAAGATCAAATCTTTTTTTTACAAGATAAATTAGATGATTTTGATGCAGTAATTGCAACTGGGAGTAATAACACAGCACGTTATTTTGATTATTATTTTGGAAAATATCCAAACATTATCAGGAAAAACAGGAGCTCAGTAGCTGTTCTTGATGGAACAGAAAAAAATGATGATATTAAAAACCTTGGGATAGATATCTTTAGCTATTTTGGTTTAGGGTGTAGAAATGTTTCTAAATTATATCTGCCAGAAGATTTCAATCTCGATATGTTTTTTGATAATATTCAATACTTTCAGGAGATATATAACCATAATAAATATGCAAATAATTACGATTATAATAAATCTGTTTATTTAATGAATCAGATTCAGCATTTTGATAATGGATTTGTGATTGTTAAAGAAGATACTGGTTTTGCATCGCCTATTGGAGTGGTGTTTTTTGAATATTACAATGAGATTAACCATGTAAAGAACATCCTAAAAGTAAATGATGATCAAATTCAGTGTGTTGTTTCAAAACCCGGACTAATAAGTAATTCAGTAGATTTTGGAAAGGCTCAAAGCCCTGAATTGTGGGATTATGCAGATAATGTAGATACAATGAAATTTCTACTTGAACTGAAATAAATTGATATGAAAAGCCTGATTGTTATAGTTGGCCCAACAGGAATAGGAAAAACAGATTTAAGTATTGAAATTGCAAAAGAGTTTAATACCGAAATTATTTCTTCGGATTCACGACAAA
Organism: uncultured Bacteroidales bacterium; assembly: GCA_964587535.1. Taxonomy (GTDB): domain Bacteria; phylum Bacteroidota; class Bacteroidia; order Bacteroidales; family UBA12077; genus UBA12077. Next base: position 16,219 of record CAZPMA010000050.1, on the reverse strand, counting down.
TATACAAAGAACTAAAAATTGGTACAGCAGTTCCAACCGATGAACAATTAACACAAGTTAAACATCATTTTATTGGTAATAAATCCATTTACGATTACTATAATGCAAGTATGTTTGAGTTAGAAGTGATCGATACTTTAAACGACTTATATCAAAAATACGATCAGATTGTAATGACTGGTGGATCTGGAATGTACATAAATGCTGTGTGCAATGGCATTGATGATTTACCTACAATTGATCAGGAATTAAGAAACGATTTAATAAATAAATTTAAACACGAAGGGATTGAAAGCTTAAGAATGCAACTGAAGATGCTGGATCCTGAATCTTATAATAAAATTGATCTGAAAAATCCTAAACGGATACTAAAAGCCCTTGAAGTTTCTATTCAAACAGGGAAACCTTATTCGTCTTTCTTATCAAAATCTAAAAAGAAAAGAAATTTTAAAATTATTAAAGTTGGTTTAGAAAGAAATCGTGACGAATTATATGAAAGAATAAATTTACGCGTTGATCAAATGCTTGATGAAGGATTAGTTGAAGAAGCCCGCCAATTTTATATAGATCGTAAACTAAATTCGTTAAATACTGTTGGTTATAAAGAACTTTTTGATCATTTTGAAGGAAATATTACCTTAGAAAAGGCTGTTGAGTTAATTAAACGTAATTCACGACATTATGCAAAAAGACAAATTTCCTGGTTTTTGCGTGATAAGGACTGGACTTGGTTTCATCCGGATAATAAAAATGAAATTATTGAGTTCATAAAATCAAATATATAAATGGGAAAAATCAGAAGGTATATAATTAGAGTTTATGCAATCATCATTAATGAAAATAAAGAAGTATTGATTTCAGATGAATTTCAATTAAACATGAGAATGACAAAATTTCCCGGTGGTGGAATGGAATTTGGCGAAGGAACAATAGACTGTTTAAAACGTGAAGCTATTGAAGAGTTTGGTCAGGAAATTGAAATACAGGAACATTTTTATACTACAGACTATTTTCAGTCAACACAATTTTATGATGATGCACAATTATTAAGTATTTATTATAAGGTTAAGTTTAAAGAAGATATTAAATTTAAAATCTCAGAAAAACTTTTTGATTTTCAACTGGATATGAATGGTGCTATGTCATTTAGGTGGAAGAAAATAAGCGAGTTAAACCCGGATGAATTTACGTTTCCTATTGATAAAAGGGTTGTTAATATGTTAAAAGATTTAGATTAATTATAGTATGAAAGCAGTTATTTTAGCAGGTGGAAAAGGGACCAGGATGGGGGATATGGTTAATGATATTCCCAAACCAATGATTAAGATTGCAGAAAAACCTGTACTTCTCCATCAGTTTGAATTGTTAAAACAATACAATATTACAGATATAATAATTACAGTTAACCATTTAAAAGATGCTATAATTCAGGAATACCAGAATGGCGAGAAACTTGGATTAAATATAAAATATTTCGAAGAAGAAAAACCATTAGGAACTGTTGGTGCTATTAAAGAGCTTGAAAATGAATTAAACGAAGATTTTTTAGTATTATATGGCGATGTTATGATGAATGTAAATCTGGATCGCTTAATAAAGTTCCATCATGAAAAGAAAAGTGAATGCACTCTTGTAATACACCCCAACGATCATCCTTATGATAGTGATTTAGTAGAGCTCGATAATAATTGTCGGGTAACTGCAGTTCATAATAAACCACACGATTCAAATAAATATTATAAAAATCTTGTTAATGCAGGCTTATACTTATTTTCACCTGTAATTTTTAAACACTTAGAAAGAGGAGTAAAAGCAGATTTTGGAAAAAATATTTTCCCATCCATTTATACAAAGGTGAAGATGTTCGGTTATAATACCCCAGAGTATTTAAAGGATATGGGTACACCAGAACGCACCGAGCAAGTAACAAAAGATTACTTATCAGGAAAAATTGAACGTTCTCGGTTTGATGTACCTAAAAAAGCAATATTTCTGGATAGAGATGGTGTGTTAAATTATGATACTGATTTAATACATAAGCCGGAAGATCTAAAATTATTTGATGTTACCGCAGATGCAATTAAGAAGATAAATAAATCGGAGTACTTATCGGTTGTAGTAACAAATCAATCGGTTGTAGCCCGAAATTTATGTACTATTGATGAGCTTGAAAATATTCATAAGAAACTGGAGACACAGTTAGGCGAACAAAGAGCTAAATTAGATGCTATTTATTACTGTCCACATCATCCTGATAAGGGCTATCCAGAAGAAAACCCAGCTTATAAAATCCAGTGTGAGTGTCGTAAACCAAAACCTGGCATGTTTTTGAAGGCAGCTAAGGATTTGAATATTAATCTTAAAGAATCATATATGATAGGCGATTCAGAAAGAGATATTTTAGCTGGTAAAAATGCGGGATCTGTAACAGTTGGAGTTATGACAGGTAATGGAGTAAAAAAGACCAATGAAATCCCCGATTACTTTTTTAAAGATGTTAAACAAGCTGTTGATTTTATTGTCGATCGCCCATATGATAATATACTTATTAGAATACTTGATGATATTAAAGTAAGTAATAAAAAGCCTTATATTATTAATGTATCAGGAAATACAAAAAGTGGGAAAAGTATTTTGTCGTCATTTTTGGAAATTGAATTAAAGAAAAAGGGTTTTAAAGTAGAAAAAATTGAGCTTGATAATTGGTTGCTAAAAGAAGATCAAAGAGACCATTGTAAGAATGTTTATGATCGATTTCAGATCAATAAAATAGAAAAAGATTTTACTGATATTATAAATGGGGAAACAGTTTTTATAGCATCTTATTCAAATCATCACTTGAGACAATCAAGAAATATTGAATATAATATTGTTGGTTCAGATGTTGTAATAATTGATGGGATTGTTGCTTTAAGTTCCAAAAAGTTAAGGGAGTGTTCTGATTTAAAGATATTTATGCAGGTAAAAGAAGTGTTGCATAAACAAAGAATAATAGATTATTATACATGGAGAAACAAGGAACAAGCTGAAATTGAAGAATTATACCAAAAAAGAAAGCAGGATGAATATCAATTAATAGAAAAAGAAAGTAACTTTGCTGATCTGGTAATTGAATGAAAAATATCTTGAGGTATTTTAAAATACAAAATAAATGATTATAAGTAGAACTCCTTTTAGAATAAGCTTTGTAGGTGGCGGATCAGATATGGAAGCCTTTTATAAGGATCATAAAGGTGCTGTATTAAGCACTTCTATTGATAAATACATGTATATTTCATCTCATAAATTTTTCTTTAAAAATCAGATACAAGTTAAATATTCACAAACAGAAACCGTAAGCGAAGTTAATAAGATAAAACATCCATTACTGAGAGAAGCTCTTAAAAAATGTAATATCAACGGGGGCATTGAAATCAGCTCAATTGCAGATATTCCGGCAGGTACAGGAATGGGATCATCTTCTTCATTTACAGTTGGATTGCTTCATAATTTATATGCAATAAACAGACAATTTGTTTCGCACGAAACACTTGCAAAAGAAGCATGCGAAATTGAAATAGATATTGTTGGCGAACCAATTGGTAAACAAGATCAATATGCCGCAGCCTATGGTGGATTGAATATTATTGAATTTAATGCTGATGGAAGTGTAAAAGTTGAACCTTTGCATATTGGAAATGATATATACCAGCGATTACAAGACAATCTTGTTATGGTTTTTATTGGGAATCAAAGAAAAGCATCTAATATTTTAGCTGAACAAAAAAAGAATGTATCACAAAATGATAAATTCGAAACATTGAAATCGATGGTTTCATTGGTTTATGATATGCGTGATACGCTATATAAAGGAAATTTGAATGATTTTGGAAAAATATTGCATGAAAACTGGATGATGAAGCAAAAGCTTGCATCCGGAATCAGTAATAAAAATATACAAGACATTTATAATCTTGGAATTAAGAGTGGAGCATTAGGTGGTAAATTATTAGGAGCTGGTGGTGGCGGATTTATGCTATTTTATTGCGAAAAAGAAAAGCAGCCAAAATTGCTTGAAGCATTAAAAGAATTTGGCAAACTGGATTTCAAATTTGAAAGTGATGGATCTAAGATTATTTATTTCGCAGATGAAATTGCAAAACCAAATTCATTTATTACAAACGATTAATTAATAGGATAAAAAAGTTATGAGTAATACAAAATTTTCAGATTATTTTAAAAATGTAAGTGAAACATTAGAAAAGTTAGATATAAAAGTCTTGGATGAGACAGTAGATCGATTATTAGCCTGCCGAGAAAGAAAAGGTTTTATTTATATTTTTGGTAATGGAGGAAGTGCAGCTAATGCATCGCATATTGCCGGTGATTTTATTAAAGGAATATCGTATGGATTGGAAAACAGATTTAAAGTAATTTGTTTAAATGATAATACTCCGGGAATGACTGCCATTACAAACGATTTATCCTACGATGATATTTTTATTGAACAATTAAAAGCATTTCTTACACCAAATGATATGGTTATTGGAATTTCAGGTAGTGGAAATTCAGAAAATGTTATTCGTGCTTTGGATTATGCAAAAAAACAAAAAGCCGAAACAATGGGTCTAACGGGTTTTAAAGGTGGAAGAATGAAAGATATTGTTGATCTTTTAATTCATGTTCCAATTAATGATATGGAAATAACAGAAGATATTCACATGGTTATTTTTCATTCACTTAAGCAAGAACTTTTAAAAAGGTTAAAAGGTGATAATTATTCAATGGGAGAACAATACGATAAAAGAGTACAATAATATCTTGAAGCTTTGATCATGAAAGCATTTATTACAGGTGGTGCAGGTTTTATAGGAAGCAATTTAGCTGATAAATTATTAGAAAAAGGCTATTCGGTAGTTGTATATGATAATTTTAGTACAGGACAAAAAGAATTTATTGAACATAACCTGAATAACTCAAAGTATAGGCTGATAGAAGCTGATGTGCTTGATTACAAAAAGCTTGTTAAGTCAATGAAAGGCTGCGATATAGTTTTTCACTTTCAGGCAAATGCTGATGTTAGAGGTGGAATAGAAGATACAAAAATAGATTTAGAACAAAATATTATCGGAACACATAATGTTTTGGAAGCAATCAAAGAAAATGAAATCAAGCAGATAGCTTTCTCAAGCTCGGCTACTGTTTATGGCGAGCCTGAAACAATACCAACACCTGAAAATATCGCTTTAATGCAAACTTCCATTTATGGAGCATCAAAAGCTTCGGCAGAGTCATTAATTCAGGCTTATTGTGAATATTTCGGAATTCGTAGCTGGATTTTTCGATTTGTATCATTCATGGGGCCAAGGTATTCGCATGGTGTAATATTCGATTTCATGAAAAAGTTAATGAACAATCCCGACGAATTGCATATTTTAGGTGATGGTACTCAGCGAAAATCTTATTTACACGTTGAAGATGGAATAGAAGCAATATTGTTTGCTATTGAAAATGCTACTGAGAAAACAAATATCTTTAATTTAGGAAATAAGGAATATATCAATGTCAATGATCTTGCAGATGTTTTATGCAAGACCTTAAGTCTTAAAAATACAAAATACACCTATTCAGGTGGTAAAAGGGGTTGGATAGGTGATACTCCTTTTGTTCATCTGGATATAAATAAAATTACAAAATTAGGGTGGAATCCTAAATATTCAGTTAAAGATACAATAATTAGAACTGTTAAATATTTAGAAGAAAACAGTCATTTACTTACTGCAAGAGATTAATTATTCTTTTAAGATTGTCGCTTTTATACTGTCAGATCCCTTTTTAAATATCAGCCGAACAAATATATTTCTAATCAGACCAATACCATAGGCCCAGAATTGCTCAAATGATGTGATGATACTTAATAATCCCACATATATACTCTTATTCTGTATCGTTGAATCTATAAATACCATTAAGGCATAAAAAATTATTGAAGCAATGAAGATATAAAATACATTTATACTGATTGCTAATGTAAATAATCCTGCCAACAGGTATAAAACAAAGAAAGCAGGTAACAGGTGAACTAACTTTAAACCTTCGTTATGTCTTAGGTATAGATCAATTCTACCTTTACCGTACATATACATTTGTTTGTAGAATTTTCCAATACTTGATTTTCTTTTATGATATACAAAAGCTTCTGGTATTAATGCTGTTCTAAAACCATTTTTATGTAAACGCATACTAAAATCAATATCTTCTCCCACTTGCATTCCACTAAATCCTTTAATTGCAAAAAATGCTTCACGTTTAACTCCCATATTAAAACCTCGTAACTGGAATTTGCCAACATGCTTTTTCTTTCCGCGTATTCCACCGGTAGTAAAGAAAGATGTCATCGTGTAGTTAATGGCCTTAAGAATAGGTGAGAAGGATGGATGTGCAGCATCAGGTCCACCAAAGCCATCTACAGTATTATTTTGTAAAAAACGATCTATTTTGTGAAGATAATCGGGGGGTACGATACAGTCTGAATCAATAAATATTAAATATTCACCCACAGCATTTTCGCATCCCATGTTTCTGGATTCGCTAGCACCTAAACCTTTTTCGTGAAAGTATTTTAGATCAAGTTTGCTTCCGAACTTATCAATTACCTTATGAAGTATATCATCAGGACTACCATCAACAATAACAACTTCGAAACCTTTTATTTGCTGTTCCGACATACTTTCAAGAAACGTATCAACTTCATCCGGTCTTTTAAAAGTCGGCAGTATTATAGAATATTTAGGCATTATGAATTAAATTTTTTCTTCAATTTTATAGTTATTTCTATCGCTTGAGCTTCTTGAAACAAGCTCTCCAATGAAACCGGTTAAAAATAACTGAGTACCAATTACCATAGCTATCAGTGCAATATAGAAATATGGACTTGAAGTAACACGTGGTGCAGTAATTCCATTCCAAACAGCAAATAGTTTTTGTGCACCTAACCATCCGGCAGCAATAAAACCAGCAAAAAACATAAGTGTTCCAAGTGTTCCAAAAAATTGCATTGGCTTTTTGCCAAATCTAGAAATAAAGGAAATCGTTAAAAGATCCAGCATTCCACGAGCTCTTCCAAAGCCGTATTTTGATACTCCAAATTTACGAGCCTGATGTTGTACTACTTTTTCACCAATATTCTTAAAACCTGCAGATTTGGCAAGTACAGGCATGTATCTGTGCATATCGCCGTAAACTTCTATACTTTTTACAACATCTCTATGATATGCCTTTAAGCCACAGTTAAAATCATGAAGTTTGATCCCGGTAAACATTCTAACTAATCTGTTATAAATTTTACTAGGGAATCGTTTTGAAAAAGGATCGTGTCGTTTCTTTTTCCAGCCCGATACTAAATCGTATCCATCTTTCATGATCATACGATGTAATTCAGGAGCTTCTTCAGGGCTATCCTGCAAATCAGCGTCCATTGTAATTACAACATTCCCTTTGGTTTCCTGAAAACCAATATGCAGAGCAGCAGATTTACCATAATTACGCTGGAATTTTATTCCTTTTAATGTAGGATATTTTGTTTTTAGATCAGTAACTATTTGCCATGATTTATCTCTACTTCCATCATCAACCATGATAACTTCATAGGATAATTTATTGTAAGTCATTACTTTATGAATCCATTCCATTAATTCGGGAAGAGATTCTTCTTCGTTGTAACAAGGCACTACTATTGAAATATCCATTATAAAAAGTATTGATAGTCAAATTGACCAAATTGATACGTATGACAAATTTAAAAAAAATGGTCGCACAAAATAGCTGCGCGACCACAAATATAATAATAATGTTATTTATTCTTCATTAATATCTTCCATAGCTGCATTATAAGGATCACCTTCCTTTTTAACAAAAGCGGAAGTAATAAGGGCTAGAATAGTTCCAAAAATCATCATTCCTACAAAAGCAAATGTCATCATTATTCCAGGACTCATAAATTTAGAATTCATTTTTTGAGCCATTTCAATTTGTTCATCTGTCATACCACGTTCAAGCATTTTTTCTTCTCCTATAGCTTGTATCTTGTTAACCATGTCCGGATCAATTACTGTCATCATTAAATAACTATAAATGATAGATATTAAAGTTGCAACTGTCAGTATTACAACACTGTATCCAAGTGCTCGTCCATAACTAATATTACCATTTAGTTCATGGTCACGAAAAGCTTTTGTGCCAAGAATAAAACCGGCAATTAAAATAACATAATTTACATATCCAAGTGCAGTATTTAAATTAAGTTCAAGGATGTAAAGTAAAACGCCATACACTACCATTGCAAGTCCAACGATTAGACCATGCTTAAGGCTGTTTTTCCAAAAAGTTGATTTATCTTCCATAATTTAAGGTTTAATTTTTTATTGATTTAAACAAACATACACAATGTTTTTTATGAAAGCAATATGCCATTTTATAAAAAACACTATGAAATTACATATAATATGTTTCATTTATTTAGTTTTTATTACAGGAATTTGGTCATTATTGATGAAATATTTGGGTTTATATAGAAATAAATATCGAATTATTTGAAAAGATTTAAGATTTTACTACTTTTGTGCCCCGGGCAAGTCTTATACGACCAGCTCCTGTTGAACTCCCCCAGGACCGGAAGGTAGCAAGGGTAGACGGTTGTAGCGGTGCGATGTAAGTAGCTTGCCCGCTTTTTTAATTATAAAATCCAAAATCTTCCTTTTTTTAAGTTCCTTAATTTTTAACTTGTTTTTTGATACCTGATTTTGTATTTTGGTATACAAATAATTGTAGTCAATGAGTTATAGAGTCTTTCTTAGTGCTGAACAAGAAGCAGAAATAAAAAATATTATTAGAGAAAATCAAAAGCGAAAAAATATTTTAAAAAGAGCTTATTGTATATTATTAAAAAATGAAGGGCAGAAAAATGAAAATATTACTCAGTTACTGGGAATTCATGAAGATACTATAGCAGATTGGACAAAGATATTCTTGATGCGCGGAATGGATGGATTGTTAAAATATAGATATTCAGATCGTAGAAAATCTAAACTTCATCCTTATAAAGGACGTATAAAAAGAATGGCTGAAGGGAAAAGGGTAAAAACAATTGAGCAATTACAATATAAAGTTAAAGAGAATCTGGGCATTGAAATTGAGTATAGTTGGTTTTACAGGTATTGTAAAAAATATGGTATTTATAAAGCCTTAAAGGATAAATGATAAAACCAAAAATCATATCAGGTGGTCAAACAGGAACAGATCAGGGAGCTCTTGATTTTGCTCTGGATTATGGTTTTGAGTGTGGTGGATATTGCCCAAAAGGAAGGAAAAGTGAGCTTGGAATAATACCTTTTAAATATCCGTTAACTGAACTGGATGACGAAGATTATACGCATCGAACAAGATTAAATGTATTGGAGTCTGATGCAAGTATTATTGTAAAAGACGAGTTTGATTTTGGCGAAGGAACTTTAGATACCATTAAATTTTGCAAACAATTTAATAAACCTTATTTGATATATGATGTAATTTTTGACCCGATTAATTACGAAGAATTTCAAAACTGGTTAAAAGAAAATAAGGTTAAAGTATTAAATGTTGCTGGAAACAGAAATAGTATAAGTCCTGGAATTGAAGGTAAAACATATCTCTTGTTAGAAAGACTTTTCAATGTTTAAAAATTATCCACTTAACTTGTTAATACATTAAATTTTTACTCTCGAAAAAATGACTTATTTTCGCAACGAATTATTGAATATTAATTTTAACATAATAATATCATGAAATTTTTTATTGATACAGCAAACTTAGATCAAATTAAAGAAGCACAAGACTTAGGAGTTTTAGATGGTGTAACTACAAATCCGTCTTTAATGGCGAAAGAAGGTATTAGCGGACAGGAAAATATTTTAAATCACTATAAAAATATCTGTGAAATTGTTGATGGTGATGTGAGTGCTGAGGTAATCGCTACAGATTATGAAGGTATGATTAAAGAAGGTGAAGCACTTGCTGCTTTACATCCACAGATTGTTGTAAAAATTCCTATGATTAAAGACGGAATTAAAGCAATAAAATATTTAACAAGTAAAGGAATCAGAACGAATTGTACATTGGTATTTTCTGTAGGTCAGGCTTTATTGGCTGCTAAAGCAGGTGCAACTTATGTTTCTCCTTTTATTGGAAGATTAGATGATATTTCAACAGATGGAGTTGAGTTAATTGCTCAAATTGTAGAAATGTATAATTATTATGGATTTGAAACAGAAGTGCTTGCAGCTTCAATCCGTCATACAATGCATATCGTACAATGTTTAGAAGCTGGTGCTGATGTTGCAACATGTCCTTTAAGTGCAATTCTTGGCTTACTAAATCACCCTCTTACAGATATAGGTCTGGAAAAATTCCTTGCTGATTATAAGAAAGTGAATGGATAATCACATATAACAAATAAATAAAAGGTTGCCATTTGGCAACCTTTTTTATTTCAATCCGTTATTTTATCAGATATATAGCAATTCTTTATAATAGTTTGTTACATTTGCAACTCATTTATTTGTTTTATGTTATTACGAATACACCCAGATAATCCAAACCCAAGAGAAATTTCAATGGCTGTTGATGCCTTAAGAAATAATGGATTAGTTATATATCCAACGGATACGGTATATGGTTTAGCATGGGACATTAATAGCCCAAAAGCTTTTGACAGGATTGTTCGAATCAAAGGAAAAAATGCTTTAAAGGAAAACTTTTCGGTTGTGTGCAGTGAGTTAAGTCAGGTTTCTAATTTTACTATGCATATTAGTAATCCAATCTTTAAGTTATTAAAAAGAAATCTGCCGGGCCCGTTTACATTTATTTTAAATGCAAATAATAATGTTCCCAGATTTTATAAAACAAAGAAGAAAACGGTTGGTGTAAGAATACCGGATAATAACATTGCTATAGAGCTGGTTGAGAAATTAGGACACCCATTTATGACAACTTCGCTGCATAGTGAAGATGAAATATTGGATTATATAACAGATCCAGAGTTAATATTTGAAAAATTTGATCATTTAGTGGATCATGTTATTGATGGTGGTTTTGGAAATAATGAAGCATCAACGGTTGTTGATTGTACTGGAGATGATTTTGAAATTATAAGACAAGGTATTGGTGAATTATTGCTATAATTCCCAATTTTTAAACTTACCAAACGATAAATTGTAGATTTACTTTTTCCAGAAAGCAGGAGAGAAAAGAATTAATACTGTAAACAATTCTAATCTGCCAATTAGCATTAAAAATGATAAAAACCATTTTCCGAAAACGGGTATGTGTGCATAATTTTCAATGGGTCCTACCTTCCCAATTCCAGGACCAATATTTCCTAGCGTTGCCGCTACAGCTCCTAAGGATGATTCCAGATCATATCCTAAAGCTGACATTAGGGCTGTACTAAATATCGTGATAAGCATATAAATTACCACAAAGGCAAGAATGTTAGATATAATTTGTGGTGCAACACTTTTACCATTCATTCTAACAGGAATAACTGCACTCGGATGTATTATTCTTTTTAATTCCTGATAACTGTTTTTAAGTAAAAGGGCTATTCTAACAATTTTTATACTACCGCCAGTAGATCCGGCAGATCCTCCAAAAAACATTAAAGCAAATAGCATGAATATTACAAGTGGTAACCATTGTAAATAATCTGCAGTAGCAAAACCTGTAGTAGTAATTATTGATACTACTTGAAATGCTGCATCTCTGAATGATCTTTCCAAACCAAATCCTTCAAAATACCATAGGATAAATGTTATTGATAATGTAAAAAATAATATAAATCCTAAGTAGTATCTAAACTCTTCGTTTTTAAGTACTTTATCAAATTTCAGGTGAAAAGCAAAATACGATAGGGTAAAGTTTGTGCCTGCAATAAACATAAAGAATGTAATTACATAGTGTATGTATGGCGAATCATAAAATGCTATACTGGCTTGTTTTGTTGAGTATCCTCCTGTTGCCATAGTAGTAAAGGAGTGGTTTATGGCGTCAAACCATGTCATTCCACCAAGTTTTAATAAGATAACTTCGGCTAGTGTAAAGATGACATAAATACCCCACAGTCTTTTTGCTGTTTCTTTTATTCTTGGATGTAATTTATCAGGAGTAGGACCCGGCACTTCAGCCACAAAAAGCTGCATTCCACCAATTCCAAAAATTGGAAGTATTGCTATTGACAGAACAATTATTCCCATTCCGCCTAACCATTGAGTTAAACTTCTCCAAAATAATAAGCCTTTAGGTACCGATTCAATATCATTTAAAATAGATGCCCCGGTAGTTGTGAAACCCGACATAGTTTCAAAAAAAGCATCAGTATATGAAGGTATTGCTCCATGAATAACAAAAGGTAAAGCTCCGAAAATAGAAAAAATCACCCAGACAAAACTTACAATTATATAACCTTCTCGTTTTCCAATATTTTTATCAGCATTATGAGTTAGTATTCTCAGACCTATCCCAACTACAAAACATATAAGACTGGTAATTAATAAAGGATATAAATCATCTTGACCATAAATTAAGCTTACAATACCCGATATAGCAATAAATACTGCTTCAATTATCAGAAGCAGCCCCATTACCTGAAGAATGATTTTTTTATTAATCATTTTAATTGAAGAAGTTATCTACTTTTTTAACTGCACTTGGTAAAGCAAAAACAACCACTCTATCATCTGCTTCTATACGTGTGTGTCCCTTGGCTATAAATGCTTTATTTCCTCTTATGATACCTCCAACAATGGCATCTTTCGGGAAATCAATATCTTTTAATCTTCCACTGGTTATTTTAGAGTCGCTTTTTGCAATAAATTCAAGTACATCAGCATCCGAACCTGTTAAACATTTCATTGTTTCAACCTCGGCACTCATGGTAAATTTAAATATACGACTTGCTGTGACAAGTTTTTTGTTAACAATGGTGTCTATTCCCATGCTTTCACCTAAATCAATATAATCTATGTTTTCAATTTCGGCAATGGTTTTCTTAACTCCCATTTTCTTTGCTAAAACACAAGAAAGTATGTTAATTTCAGAATTTCCTGTTACTGCGATGAAAGTATCCATTTTCTGAAGACCCTCTTCAACCAATAAGTCAATATTTCTGCCATCACCATTAATGACAAGGGTATTTTGAAGAAAATCAGCTAGTTTTGCACTTTTATCTTTGTCTATTTCCACAAGTTTAATGTTGAACCTGTTTTCTAATGATTTTGCAATACGTTTACCAATTCTGCTACCACCCAAAATCATAACATTTTTAATGTCAATTCTTTTCTTTCCGGAATATTTCATTACATCTTTTACTCCGGCTTTATTCGTTACAACATAAACTAAATCGTTCACCTGAAACTGATCATGACCTCTTGGAATGATGGTTTCTCCTTGTCTGGTAATTGCAACTGCTCTAAACTCAATCTCTTTTTCTTTGGCAATTTCCATTAATGATTGGTTTAAAACCAAAGCATTTTCATCAAGTTTTAACACGTATAATGATAATTTACCTTCTGAAAAATCAACCGATTCAAATATTTCTGCATGTCCAAGCAAATCAACAATTTCACGGGCAGCAATTCGTTCAGGATAAATCAGGTAATCAATTCCCAGACTGGTAAAATGTAATATATTTTCCGGCTCTATGTATTCGTAATTATCAACTCGTGCTATACATTTTTTAGCACCTAGCTTTTTTGCAATAATGGCAGCTGTTATATTGGTTTCCTCTGAATGTGTAACCGATATGAATAAATCAGCTTTTTTTATTTTTGCTTCAATTAATGTTTCGAATGATGTAGCTGATCCTGTAATAGTAAGTAGATCAAGGTTAGAGTTAATAAATTTAAGATTTTCTTCATCGGGATCAATCACAATAATATCGTGAAACTCACTACTAAGCATTTTTGCTAAATGAGAACCTACTTCACCGGCACCTGCAACAATAATCTTCATTAATTTTTATTTAGTTTTTTATCGCTTATCTAAATTTTATGGGCGACAAATTTAATAAAAAGACAAAATAATATATTCTAAACTTAAAATTCTATTTAAATTAACTTTTTTTTACTAATTCTCAAAAATAATTGACATATGCACCGTGTTTTGATACAACATAAAACGGAATATTGTTTTTCTTGCATTCTTTTGTCCAGTTTGCAAGTGTATAAAAAGAATTTGATGAGTCAAATATTAGTTCCTTAAAATCAAAATATTGTGCAAGTGTATGAATTTTTACATTCACATTATTAGATAAAACAATTAAATCTGCCTTTAGTTTTATTCCATTATTTAAATTTAGGATAGAATCATTTGATACTGAGATTATTCTTTTATTTTTAAATTCAAAGGCACTAATTAATTGCTTTGATGATAGATCAATTATTTTTCCATCTTTGATATTGTGCTTAAGTAAAAAGGGTTCAATCGCATACGTGTAAATATTCTCGAAATTTGCATTATGGCATTGTTTAAATAAAACAGATTTATTACCATCAATAAAGTTAATTGTACTTGCATTTTGTGTATTAAATATTATCAGGGCTGATTTGTGTGATGAATATAAATTGTTGCCTATATTATAAATTATTAATACTATAGCCAGAGTAATAGATGATCTTAAAAATTTACTTTGTTTTGATATAATAAACAGTATTGTAATAAATATAATTGAAAAAAGAAAAGTCATATTTGTATTATCCAATACAAGCTTATCGAATTTTGCGTAGGGGAGTTGCTCGATAAGTTTTACACCACTATTTAACAGGTGAGTAAAGAAATAAACAAGTTTAGCTATTAATGCTGATATTGTATTTGAAAAAGAAAATAATATCAGAAGAATTGCTCCATATATTATAATACTTACTATGGGTATAATCATAATGTTGGACAGGATAAAATATAGCGGGAACTGATTAAAATAGTAGATTGTTAATGGAAAGGTTGCTATTTGCGCAGCAATGGCAACTGTTATTAATTGCCAGAAATAATTTACAATACTATTCCTGGGATGAAATAATGAACTTAGTTTTGGCTGAAAGAATACAATACTGATTACGGCCAGAAATGATAATTGAAATCCAACATCCACAATTGAATATGGATTATATATAAGCATACAAAAAGCTGCTGCACTAAGTGAATTATATATATTGCTTTGTCTGTTTAAGACCTTACCTATACTTATAAAAGAAAACATAATGGTAGCCCGTATAACCGAATTTGAAAATCCTGTTAAGGCAGCATAGAAAATCAATACTGTGATAAGGATGAGAGTTTGAAGGTATTTTCCATATCTTTTTTTATCCAGAAAGAAGAGAATCTTGCTTAAGATGATGAATAGGATTCCAACGTGTAAACCTGATACAGCAAGAACATGCATGGAGCCTGTGGCCGAAAAACTTTCTTTTAATTCAGGTGTCAACTCATCTTTTAAGCCTAAGGTTAATGCCGAGAGTACAGCAAGTTCATCGCCATTAATATTGTTTTTCAGATATATGTTATAGAGTTTTTCTCTAAGTGTATTCGAATATAATTTTAGTGCTGATAAGTTGTTATGTTCAAGTAATTTATATTGATTTGCTTTAATATAGACCTGGGAATAGATTTCTTTATATTTTAAATATGTTTTATAATCAAAAGCATACGGATTCCCATTCGGTTTTATTTCATTAATATATGCCCTGATTATCAATTTATCACCCAGTTTTAAATTAAATAATGAGTCTTTCTCAAAATAGGCTAATAAGTGAGATTGGTTATTAATCCAAGTGTTAGAATCTTTAAATGATTCCAGTTTAAGAATCGTTTTAAAACTATTTTCTTTTTCCTGAGGCTTTTCAATTACCCTTGAAATAAACGAGTATTCTTTATTTTCAAAATTGTATTCAGCTTGTTGTTTTAAACTTACCAGTATTAGTCCGATTAAAAATATGAAAAGCGAAACCAGGACGCCCCAAACTCTGTTTGTAAGAAACTTTTGAGTTTGTTTTACAAAATGCAGAATAAATAGAGTTAATAAAATTGCAATTAGAATTAATAAGTAAGGAATATTAATATCCGGGAAATTAATTCTAAACACAATTCCCAAAATTAAAGGGATTACAAACCGTAAGAAAGGAGTTTGATGAATAAATTTTTCAAACATTTTAAA
>CAZPMA010000049.1:0-22290 GCA_964587535.1 uncultured Bacteroidales bacterium | reverse complement strand
ACAATAAGTTTATTAATTGGGATAAATATATTTAAAATGAATCATATGAAACAAAAAGTTTTTCTCATTATTTTATTAATTGCGATTATTGGCGTATCGTGTAATAATAATAAATTAAATTATCCGGAAACAAATAAAGTTGATCAGGTAGATGAATATTTTGGTGTAACAGTCGAAGATCCATATCGATGGCTAGAAGATGATAGATCTCCGGAAACAGAAGCGTGGGTAAAAGCGCAAAACGAATTAACATATAGTTATTTAGCTGAAATACCTTATCGAGAAAAAATTAAAGATCGACTGGAGCAATTATGGAATTTTGAGACAATGCAATCACCTGTTCAGGTAGGCGAGAAATTGTTTTACTTTAAAAACAATGGACTACAAAATCAAGATGTACTGTACATTCAAGAAAATAAAGATGCAGAACCAGAAATTTTAATTGATCCTAATGCATTATCAGAAAATGGTACTGTAGCAATGAGTAGCAATATTGCCATTTCAAATTGTGGGAAGTATCTGGCATATCAAATTGCAGCTGGAGGTTCTGACTGGCATGAAATTTATGTGATGAATCTGGAAACAAAAGAAATATTAGATGATGTTGTAAAATGGGTTAAGTTTTCTTCAATTGCATGGTATAAAGATGGATTTTTTTATAGTAGATATCCTGAGGTAAAAGAAGGTGAAGAGCTATCTGCTAAAAATGAGTATCATAGGATTTGTTATCACAAATTAGGCACAGATTTTAATGAAGATGAATTAATATTTGATAATCAAGAAGCCCCTCTAGTTAATTATTCAGCTGAAGTTTCTAACGACGAGAAATATTTATTTATTTATGAAACTGAATCAACAAATGGAAACAATCTTTACGTTCAAAACATGAATGAAAAGGATGGTTTCGTAAAATTAACCACAGGTTTTAATTATGATTACAGGGTTTTAGATCATGTTGGAGATAATTTAATTGTATTAACAAACTTTCAAGCCCCCAAATATAAACTGGTAAGAATTGATGTTAATTCATTAAATGTTGGTAACTGGATTGATTTAATACCAGAAAAAAATTATGTACTAAAAGAATGTGAAATAGCAGGAGGTAAAATTATTGCATCTTATATGAAAGATGCAAAGTCTGAACTTGAGTTATACGATTTAAAAGGAAAACATCTGAATGATATTAAATTACCAACTATTGGTAGTGTTAGCGGCATCCATGCTTCTTTAAATAATGATAACTTTTATTATACATTTAAATCATTTACCGTTGCTCCTACTGTTTATGAATACAATGTGGCAGAAAATACAAATAGTGTATTTTTTAAGCCAGAATTAGATTTTGACTTTAATAAATATGAAACAAAGCAGGTGTTTTATGAAAGTAAGGATGGAATAAAAATCCCAATGTTTATTGTGCATAAGAAAGGATTAAAGTTAGAAGGAAATAATCCAACATTACTATATGCTTACGGTGGATTCAATATTAGTATGTTACCATCATTCAAAATTGATAGATTAATCTGGCTGGAAAATGGAGGTATTTTTGCTATGCCAAATATTAGAGGAGGTGGCGAATATGGAGAGAACTGGCATAAAGCTGGTATACGTTTAAATAAACAAAATGTATTTGACGATTTCATTAGCGCATCAGAATATTTAATTAATGAAAAGTATACTTCACCCAAAAAGTTAACTATTCGCGGTGGGTCAAATGGTGGATTATTAATTGGTGCTGTTATAAATCAGCGACCTGAATTGTATTCTGTTGCATTTCCGGAAGTTGGTGTAATGGATATGCTGCGTTTCCAGAAATTTACAATTGGTTGGGCCTGGGTAAATGAATATGGTTCAAGTGATGACTCAATACAGTTTGAAAATTTATATAATTATTCTCCTATCCATAACATTGATAAAGCGAAAAATTATCCCGCTGTAATGGTTGTTACTGCTGATCATGATGATAGAGTTGTGCCGGCACATTCATTTAAATATATAGCAACTTTACAAGAAAAATATTCAGGAAAAAATCCTGTGTTTATAAGAATACAAACACAAGCAGGACATAGCGCTGGTAAACCAACCAGCATGAAAATAGAAGAAGCAGCAGACAAATGGTCATTTGCGTTTTATAATATGTCTGTAAAGCCTATATACTAAGCATTTAAATAATTGTTTATAAAAAAAATACTTTTTTCTTATTCAAAACTGCTTTGAAGTTTATCTTTGAAGCAGTTTTTTTTACAAAATTATTATCAGTGAATTTAAATTATATAGTAATTGAAGGAAATATAGGCGCAGGTAAAACTACTCTGTCGAAAATGATTGCTAAGGAGTTTAATGCAAAGCTTATATTAGAACAATTTGCTGATAATCCCTTTTTACCAAAATTTTATAGTGCACCAGATAAATATTCTTTTCAATTAGAACTTTCATTTTTAGCAGAACGTTACCATCAATTAAATGAAGAACTAACATCAAAAGATCTTTTCAGATCGTTTAATGTTGCTGATTATTACTTCATGAAATCCTTAATTTTTGCTAAAGCAACATTATCTGGTGATGAATATAATTTGTATAGAAAGATTTTTAATATAATATATCAGTCGATTCCTAAACCAGATTTATATATTTATTTGCACGTAAGCGTTGACAATCTTGTAAAAAATATAGCAAAACGTGGAAGAGATTATGAAATGGGAATTAGCAAAGAATATTTAACGCAATTACAAGATGGATATTTTGACTTCTTTAAGCAGCAAAACGATATTTCTTTTGTTATTATAGACTCAAATGACATGGATTTTGTTGGTAATCAGTATGATTACGCAAAAATAAAGCAGCTAATTTTTGAAAGGGAATATAAAAAAGGAATTAATCTAGTATCCATATAAACCATTGATAACATACACTTTTTAATGTTTTTTTTTTTTTTTTATCCAAAACATTATTAAGTTTGTATTATAAAGACAAAATTTGAATTAGCAATTTTAAAAACAAATAACTTAATCAAACTATGAAAAGAATCAACTATTTAGCATCTTTCTTAATCGCTGCATTATTATTAAGTAGTTGCGGCGGATTAGATAAAATGAAAGAAGAAGCTTCTAACCTACAGTACAGTGTTACACCTAAAGTTCTTGAAATGCATGCAGGCAAAGTAAAGTATGAAATTAAAGGTGATATCCCTGCTGAATGGTTCAACAAAAAAGCTATTGTTGAATTAACACCAGCGTTTAAATATGAAGGTGGTGAAGAAGTTTTAGAATCAAAAACATTTCAGGGAGAAAGTGTTGAAGCAAACAATAAAGTAATACCTTTTGAAACTGGTGGACCTGTTGAATTTGCAGGAGAATTTGAATACACTGAAGCAATGAGAGTTGGTGAACTTGAAATGAGAGGATTAGCTACAATTAAAGATAAAAGTTTAGACCTTGTATCTTATAAATTAGCTGACGGTATCATTTCTACTCCATTATTAGTAATGGTTGATCCAATGCCAATTGCTGCAAAAGATAACTTCCAAAGAGTTATTTCTGAAACTAAAGAAGCTGATATTCACTATGTGATACAAAGATCAGAAGTTCGTAAATCAGAGTTAAAATCAGAAGATATCGCTGATCTTGAAGCATTTGTAAAAACTGCTAACGATGAAGTAAACAAAGAATTCAAAGGAATCGAGATTTCTGCATATGCTTCTCCAGATGGACCAGAAAAATTAAACGAAAAATTATCTGAACAAAGAAAGAAAACTGCTGATAAATATTTAGAAAAAGTTATTGGTAAAACTAAAATTAGTAAAGAAGATGCTGAAACATTATATAGTTTAAAATCTACTGCAGAAGACTGGGAAGGTTTTAAAAGTTTAGTTGAAGCTTCTACTATTGAAGATAAAGACCTTATCTTAAGAGTTCTTTCAATGTACTCAGATCCTGTAGTTCGTGAAAAAGAAATCAAAAATATTTCTGCTACCTATAAAGTGTTAGCTGATGATATCTTACCTCAATTAAGAAGATCAGATATTACTGTTAAAGTTGATAGAATTGGTTATAGCGATGAAGAAATTATCGATTTAGTTACAAATAATCCTGATACTTTAAATGTAGAAGAATTATTATATGGTGCTAACCTAATTGAAGGTTATGAAGCAAAAGCTGCAGTTTATAAGAAAACAACTGAAAAATATCCTGAATGTTACAGAGCGTTTAACAACTTAGGTTATGTTAATATTTTAATGGGTAACTTAGCTGATGCAAAAGTTGCTTTAGAGAAAGCTAACGAACTTAAAGAAGGTGATGCTATCATTACAAATAACTTAGGTGTTATTGCTTTAATGGAAGGTGATAAAGAAACAGCTCAAAAACATTTCTTAAATGCAACTGATGCTGGAAATTCAGTAGACTATAACATGGGTATTATTAAGATAATGGATGGCGAATATGAAGCTGCTGTTAACTATTTCCAAAATCATAAATCTTTCAATACTGCTTTAGCAATGTTATTAGCTGGTAAAAACGATACTGCTAATAAAACAATCGACGTAGTTGAAAAAGAAAGCCCAATGAATTATTACCTAAAGGCTGTTATTAATGCAAGAATTGGTAATGAAGCTGCTGTATTAGAGAACTTAAAAACAGCTATTGAAAAAGATGCTGAGCTAATTCAAATGGCAAAAACTGATTTAGAATTCAGAAATTATTTTGAAAATGAAGCTTTTAAAGCGATTATTGAATAAATAATTAGTTTATAATATTTAAAACGCGATTCTTCAGATAGTTATCAGAAAGAATCGCGTTTTTTTATAATGTTTCTTTCCAAATAAAATAATCTTTAGGAAAAATATCGTTGATTTCTACATCATTTTTGAATATTCCATATACTGAAGATCCACTTCCTGACATTGAAGAATACAATGCTCCAAGTTTATATAGTATGTTTTTTATTCGTTCTATTTCCGGATTAACAGGAAATATAATTGATTCAAAATCATTGAAAATAGAATTCTTCCAATTCTCAATAGGTTGTTTTATTAAATCACTTAATTTTACTTTCGGATTTTGAGGAGTAGATTTTGAATATGCTTCCCCTGTATTAATGTGAATTTTTGGATGAATTAAAACCAATGTATAAGCTTTTAAATTGATCTCAACTGGATTTAAAATATTCCCCTTTTCTATAGCAAAAGAAGGCGTATTTTTAATAAAAATAGCACAATCACTTCCTATTTCTTTTGCATACATTATTAATTCGTGAGAGCTAAGATTCAATTTAAAAATTTGATTTAATCCGATTAATGTATATGATGCGTCAGAAGATCCACCACCTAATCCTGAGCCAAATGGAATGATTTTATGCAAATGAATATTAACATCAGGTAATGAGAAATCTCTTTTTAATAATTGATAAGCTCTATAGCATAAATTAGATTCTATATTTCCACCTTCAACCTGGATTCCGGAATTTGTAAAATTTGTTCCTTTATCAGATTGCGTAATCTCAAGAACATCAGAGATTCTTATTGGATAAAAAATAGTTTCTATATTATGAAAACCATCGGGTCTTTTTTTAACAATGTTTAATCCAATGTTTATTTTAGCATTTGGGAAATAAATCATACATAAATATATTTTTAGAATTGTAAGATACAAAAATACAACAATCACGCTAGAGTTAATAGATATAAAACTAATTAACAATTGTTAATAACTTTCGTTAAAAAAAATTCTGAAAAGAAAGTGGCTTTCATACAATATTTGATTGATGTATTATTAACTTTGATCTCCCAAAATAAAAAATAATGATGGCAGGTAACACAAAGAACTTTCCCAAGAAAACAAATATAGATCAGGCATTAGATTATGGAAAAATTCCACCACAAGCTATTGACCTGGAAGAAGCTGTTTTAGGAGCAATAATGCTTGAAAAAGATGCAATTATTGCTGTAATGGATATTATACGTCCTGAAAGTTTTTATAAAGATGCACATCAAAAAATTTTTAAAGCAGTTCTTGATTTATCACAGAAACTGCAGCCAATTGATATTTTAACAGTTACTGAAGAATTAAGAAAAAGAGATGAGTTAGATCTTATTGGCGGGCCATTTTATATTACTCAACTAGCAAGTAAAGTATCTTCTGCTGCACACATTGAGTACCATGCCAGAATTATAGCGCAAAAACATATACAGCGAGAACTAATACGTGTTTCAACCGAAATACAAGGAAGAGCTTATGATGATAGTATTGATGTGGATGATTTGATTGATTTTTCTGAATCAGAATTGTTTAAAGTTGCTGAGGGAAATATTAAAAAAGAGACAACCAAGATTGATTCAATTATACAAGATGCTATTAGCCAGATTGAAGAAGCAGGAAAACGTGCAGATGGTTTAAGTGGAGTTCCTTCCGGATATACCAAGCTTGATAGAGTAACTTCAGGCTGGCAAAAATCTGATTTAGTCATTATTGCGGCGCGACCATCTATGGGTAAAACTGCATTCGTTCTTTCAATGACACGAAACATGGCCGTAGACCACAATCAAGGTGTTGCGTTATTTTCTCTTGAAATGTCATCAGTTCAATTAGTCAACCGTTTAATTGTTAGTGAAACAGAATTGGCATCTGATAAGATTAGAAATGGGAAATTAGAACCATTTGAATGGGAACAATTGGAATATAAAATTAAAAAATTAGTTGATGCACAAATTTTTATTGATGATACACCTGCAATTTCAGTTTTTGAATTAAGAGCAAAGTGCCGTAGATTGATGAGTCAGGAAAAAATTGATATTATAATTATTGATTACCTTCAGTTAATGACTGGTCCACCTGAAACTCGTGGAAATCGTGAACAGGAGGTTAGTATGATATCAAGATCATTAAAAGGTATAGCTAAAGAACTTAATGTGCCAATCATCGCTTTATCTCAGTTGAATCGTTCTGTTGAGATGCGTTCTGGAACTAAACGTCCGCAATTATCTGACTTGCGCGAATCTGGGGCTATTGAGCAGGATGCAGATATGGTATTGTTTATTCACAGACCCGAAAAGTATGGATTCATTGAAGACGAAGAAGGCAACTCATTATTGGGATTAGCTGAAATAATCTTAGCAAAACATAGAAATGGAGCACTTGCCGATATTAAGCTTAGATTTAGAGGAGAACTGGCTAAATTTGAAGATTATGAAGATGAGTATATTGGTGCTTTCCCTGATGAAAATGGAGATAATGGCGGAGCTCTTACCTTTGGATCAAAAATGAATGAAGAGAAACATTCGAAAATTTCAAATGATGATATGTTTGATTTAGGAAGTAATAAAAATTTTGATAATGAAGCTCCTTTTTAAAGGAGCTTTATTTATAATATTTCCTGAAGTTCTTTCAAACTTGAAATTTCGTGTGTAATATCTTCTGAATGATTTCTTTTATCTGGATTAAAATAAATCTGATCTAAACCAAAATTTTTAGCGCCTAAAATATCAGCCTCTAGGTCATCTCCAATCATAATACTTTCTTTCTTGCGTGCATTCGATGATTTAACAGCATTTTCAAAGATCTTTGGATTGGGCTTCTGAGCACCTGCATCTTCTGATGTGAATATCTTTGTAAAGTATTGGTCTAATTCGCTGTTTTTTAGCTTTGTAAACTGTACTTCATTAAATCCATTGGTAATAATATAAAGCTTGTATTTTTTATATAGATATTCTAATGTCTCGTGTGCATAAGGGAAAAGTCTTTTTTTAGTCGGACTAATTGTAATATAATCATGGGCTATTTTTTTTGCAAGCTCCACATCATCAACTCCAAATTCTTCTAATGTTAAAATAAAGCGTTTATAGCTTAATAGGGTTTTCTTAATTTTTCCTTCTCGATAATCCTTCCATAATTGCTCATTATGTTTTACGTAAGTGTAATAAAAATCATCAAAATTCTTAAAAATTTTATCTAGTTTATATTTGCCATAAAGATCCTGAAAGGTTTCTCTGGCATTTTGATCAAAATCCCAGATTGTACGATCAAGATCAAAATATATATGCTTGTATTTATAATTGGTTATATGCATTTAAAAGATCATATTTGAGCAAGCAAAGTTATAATAATTGTTTTGACAATATATGATATA
Source organism: uncultured Bacteroidales bacterium (assembly GCA_964587535.1). GTDB lineage: Bacteria > Bacteroidota > Bacteroidia > Bacteroidales > UBA12077 > UBA12077. The sequence continues at coordinate 14,169 of CAZPMA010000049.1, read as the reverse complement.
TGATATGTTTTAAATTATTTTTAATATCTTGTTTGATAAACTTTTTTAAATTATAAGTTGAAAAATATTTAAAAACCTTAAAATATATGAAAAAACTAATTGTACTAATTATTATAGTTTATAATGTTATTTCATGTGTGAATAATGCAAAATTTAATCCTGAAACTGAAACTGAAACGATAAATCAATTTCTTGATGATTGGCATCATTCTGCTGCTATTGCTGATGAAGATATCTTTTTTGGAAGTTTAGATTCAAATGCAGTTTATTTAGGTACAGATCCTTGTGAACGATGGACAAAACAAGAATTTATGGATTGGGGATTAAAATACTTTGAAAGAGATACTGCATGGGCATTTACGCCATACAATAGATTATTGCAATTTTCTGATGACGGAAAATATGCATGGTTTGACGAATTATTGGAAACTCATATGGGAACTTGCAGAGGGTCTGGAGTTATGCAGAAATATCCAGATGGCTGGAAAATTAAGTATTACAATCTTGCAGTTGCTATTAATAATGATAAAATGAACGATTACAGGAAATTGATAAATATTCCGGTTAAGTAAATTGAATTAACCTTTAATTTACAAAATAAAATTTATAATTTTAATAACTATTATATATATAAGGAATAATCGATTTTATAATTTTATTGAACGTAAGTTGTTGTTAGTAAAGTAAATAAAATAATATGAAAAATAGATTAAATATTATCGCTATCGTTCTTTTCACATTTTTATTAAGTTTATTTTCATGTCAGAATAAAAAGAAAGATAATGCTTTTATTAAAAAAGTACAGTTAAGCGAAGAAACAATAGCAGTAGGTATTTATAAGCCTACTGGAATAGAATTAAATAATGTTCAATATATTGCAGAAGCTATTAATATTGATGCGGGTATTGTGTATGTTACACTTACAGATGCCGACATTCTAAAAACAAAACTTGAAAATATTGATGTCATAATATTTCCTGGTTTAAAGAATAGTGAAAGCATTGATATTATGGACGATGAAATTGAAGATATTTTTAAGAATTTTATTACTAAAAAAGGTAAAGGAGCACTTGGGTTTTGCAATGGGGCTCAAATTTTAACAAATTCCGAAGAAAATAGTTCATTAGAGTTAATTGATGTTAAAATCGTAAAAAATGATAAAAAATTTAATGGTTTACTGAAACTCAATTTAACAGAAAAAGGACTTGATTTATTTCCTGAATTAAGAGATAAAGAAGAAATGTTTATCAAGTATAACTCAGATGTCACATTTGATATTCAGAATAATTCTGATGTAGAAGCTAATGTAATTGTTAACAGACTTGTTGACGACACTAACATACCAATTTTTATTTCAAGCAAATGTGGCAAAGGAAAGTTATTTCTTATTACTGCACACCCGGAAACAACTCCAGGAATGCGTTGGATGATTCCAAGAATAATTCGTTGGTTATATGGTAAAGACCCGGTTTGGTATGATAAAAATATTGTAAGAACAGACTTATTTAATCAACAGATTGAATTTAATGATGAATTCATAGCACAAGTTGATAAATTGAAAGAAATATTAAAATCTGGTGATAAAAATGAAAAGCTGGATGCAATGGCCCAAATGCAAAATTTTTATCCATGGATGGCAGCAGAAGAAGTTAAAAAATTACTGGATGAAAAAAACAATGATGTTAAAATTAAAGCTGCAAAATACCTTGTTGATATTGAATATACTTTTGCATATGAAGATTTATTAAAGACAATTAAAAATGAAAGAAGTAAAAAAGTTAGAGAGAAGCTTAAAGTGTATAAAGAAGCGTTTGAACAAATGATGGAGCAAAATTAAAAATTGTTATGATTGAAATTATATATTTAATACTTGGTGCTGCTGCGGGTTTCGCAGCAGCTTGGTTTTTAAGTAAATCCAAATATAGCAGTAAAGGAATTAGTGTTGAAGAATCTGATAATTTAAAAGGACTTATCGTCGATTTAAACTCTGAAATTAAAATTAGAGAAGAAAAGATTAATATGATAATTGATGAATTAAAATCATATAAAGAAGAAAATCAGAATAAGGATAATCAGTTAATAAATTTACAGAGAAATTTGGCTGGTAAAGAATCAGATCTTAAACACTTAAACGAAAGGCTTGCTGAAAATAAAAAGGAAGTAGAAGAACTACAAACAAAATTTAAAATTGAATTTGAAAACCTTGCCAATAAAATATTGGAAGAAAAATCGGGAAAATTTACTGAGCAAAATAAGAAAAATCTGGATGAAATTTTAAATCCTTTAAAAGATAAAATTCAGCAATTTGAAAGAAAAGTGGAAGAGACTCATAAAAAAGATATTGAAGATAGAGCTTCAATTCAGGAAAGAATAAAAAATTTAATTGAGACAAGTAACCAGATTAGTGAAGATGCTAAAAATCTTACCAGGGCTTTAAAAGGAGATTCAAAAACTCAGGGAAATTGGGGAGAACTAATTCTGGAAAATATATTAGAACGTTCTGGTTTAGTTAAGGATCGCGAGTATTTTGTTCAGCAGTCATTGAAAGATGAAGAAGGAAGCCGTTTCCAACCAGATGTGCTTGTAAAATATCCTGGCGACAGAAGTGTCGTAATTGATTCTAAAGTGTCATTAACTGCATATGAAAAGTTTGTAGCATCTGATGATGATGACGAGCAAGAAAAAAGATTAAATGAGCATTTGGTTTCTATAAAAAATCATATTAAAGAGTTAAACGAGAAGAATTACCAAAATCTTTATCAGTTAAAGACATTGGATTTTGTGATGATGTTTGTTCCAATTGAACCATCTTATTTGATTGCTATTCAGAAAGATCCTGATTTGTGGAATTATGCATATGAGAAAAGAATTCTTTTGATTAGTCCAACAAACCTAATTGCAGCACTAAAAATGATCGCAAGCATGTGGCGACAGGAATATCAAAGTCAGAATGTATTAGAAATTGCTCGCCAAAGTGGAGCCTTATATGATAAATTTGTGGGATTTGTAAGCGATTTACAAGATATTGGCAATAAGTTAGATTCTACAAAAAAAGCATATGATGCTGCGCTTAATAAAATATCTACAGGTAAAGGGAACTTAATTACAACAGCGCAAAAAATTAAAGATCTGGGAGCTAAAACAAAGAAAGAACTTCCAAAGGAACTTTTCGAAGAGTAACAATATGGCTGTAAAAGAAATTTTAGTTATTGGGAATCCAATTCTAAGAAAAAAATCGGATGATGTTATAGAGTTCAATAATGAATTAAGAAATACCATTGTTGATTTGAGAGATACCTTAATTGACTTTCAAAAACGAAAGACGATTGGAAGAGCAATTGCAGCCCCCCAGATAGGAGTTTTAAAAAAGATTATTTATTGGAACCTGCCTGACAGAACTCATGCACTTGTAAACCCAGAAATAATTTGGAAAAGCGACGAAACATTTGAAGTGTGGGATAGCTGTTTTAGTTTCGATGTGGCTTTTTTTGTTAAAACAAAACGGAATAAATCTATTAAAGTAAAGTACCAAACAGAAAGCGGAGTTATTTTAGAAGAGACATTTACGGATGATTACTCTGAATTACTACAGCACGAAATTGATCATTTGCATGGAATTCTTGCTACAGACAGGCAAATTAGCAAGAATGATATTGTTATGAGAACAGAATGGGAGAAACATTATAAGTAGCTAGTTATTAAATAAATGTTAATTAATTTTGAAATCTCCTAAATATTTTATAATCTCGCCGATTATTTGGGAGTATTAATGAATCGACAAATCATATTTATTTTATTATTAATTATTGCAGGGGCATTATATCTGCAAGGAATGCAACTAATTGATCAGGATGACCCTTTAATTGAGTCAAATGATACTATTATTACATCAAGAATTGACCATTTAATAGATTCTTTAAATATTTCCGAACCAGCATTTAATTTAGCTTTAAATGGATATTATAATCTTAAATCAAAAGATTTACTTAAAAATGATTCATTAATTGCAATTGTAGATTTTAGCAAATCTTCTGAGAAAAAAAGACTTTACATTATCGATATAAAAAACCAAGAGATTATAAAAAATACCTATGTGGCACATGGAATGAAATCTGGTGTTCAAATTGCAGAATCATTTTCAAATAGGCGACTTTCTAATAAAAGTAGTTTAGGCTTGTATCTTACACAGGAAATCTATCAGGGAAAGCATGGATATTCTTTACGTATCGAAGGAATGAGCAAAGATTTAAACGATAATGCGTATAAAAGAGCCATCGTAATACATGGAGCTGATTATGTAAGCGAAGATTTTATTCAACGAAATGGTCGATTAGGACGTAGTTTTGGATGTCCCGCAGTTCCAATGAATGAAGTAAATGAAATTATTGATCTAATAAAGAACGGAACGTGCCTGTATATTTATCATCCTTCGTTAATTCCTATATCTCAGTCTGCTCTGGAAAAACTTCCTTAATTTCTTTCTTATCTAAATTGTATACATCCTGATAAAAAACCATGTTGGCATTTTCATCGCCTGAACAGGTAATATACTGAATGTGGATATTTACTTTTTCTGATAAATTAATCTCATATCTTTCCTTATTTGAGATAATATTTCCAATATTTACATTCTGATCTGAATAATATTTATCAGAAATATACTGGGCTAATTTATCAGGATTTTCTAATCGAACACATCCATGAGAATAAGTCCTGTTTTTATTTTTAAATAAACTTTTAGATGGAGTGTCATGTAAATAAACACTGTGTTCGTTTGGAAATAAAAATTTTACCTGGCCTAAAGCATTTTTACTACTGTTAATTTGACGAATCCAGTATTTTTTTCCTAATGGATCTGCCTGATTCCAATCAATTTCTGAAGCATCAACTACTTCTTCCTGATTATTAATAATAAAGTAACCATTTCGTTTTAGATAGGTCGAATCTTTTCTTATCTTAGAAATCATTCCAATACTAATACTTCTGGGAACTGTCCAAAAAGGATTAGCGATAACTTTTTCAATACTACTTGTTAAAGTTGGTGTGGGAGTTTTTGTTGTGCCAACAATAACATTAAAAATCTCTTTCACGTGACCCGATTCTACAACATGAAGCTTAAATTCAGGAATATTAACAAATAAATAATTTTCGCCCGTGTGATTTAATTTTCTTAACCTGTTTAAATTTAAGCAAGCTAAGTAATATTTATCTTTTAGTAAAGAAACAAGTACAGTATGTGTTTCTCTATTCAAAATCGAATCATGTTGTAATCCATACATGTCTTGTAGTTTATACAAAGCTTCTGACTTATCGTTTGTTGTGTTAAAATTGATGGTGTCAGTTATGCCAGTATAAAAGAGACTTCTAGCTAATAACTTATCATCAATAAAAGCTGGAGTAGTATACTTTATTGAATAATGAAGATCGATAAAAAACTCTAAGGAATTTAAAATATTATGATGATGAACTAAATCAGGTTGAACAGATAAAAATTCAGATCTTAAATCTAATCTGCTTATTGTATTGTTTAATAATTGTGGTAAACTATTTAAATAAGAGATAAAGCTCGTTGTAGTATCATTCTTAATTATTCCACGATTTAAAAAGATAAGATATTTAAAAGCAGAATATGTGGTTGCTAACTCAATATTTAATAGTGTATTAACAAGTTCTGAAGCTTGTTTATTTGTTATTAGTTTGTTATTAAGGTTATTAATGTATTCTTTCCCAAAATAATCAAAAGGAAAGCCATAATATTTTGCACTGTCTAACAAATTTAAATATGTATAAAAATTAGTGCCTGGTTTAATATTTTCAATCCATGCTGATTTATAATCTCTGGCTTCATAAAATTTTACAACAAGATTGTTTATTTGATTATCAATAGTGTTACTAGAAATTGAATAACTTGAGCTAGCTATGGTTCCAATTTGTAATTTGATTAATGACTGAAGGTGGTTTGAGTTTTTGGAAACCCAAACGCTTGGGATTTGGTAGCTGCTTAATGTCGTAAAAAATAGAATTAATAAAAAATGAACTGTGACTGAGTAAAGAAATGATTTTACTTTACTCGGTTTTTTATAATCTAATTCAAATATGTCATTTTCCAGATTCATTTTTTTTAGCTGCTTGTTCTATTTTCATATACGGGTAAAAAGCAAAAAAGAATTTTTTTTTAGATAAACAGTCTACAAATTTTGATAAACGATAATATATAATAAGTAAGTGTAGTCATTAGGGCTAAAATGCTGAAAAACAGCGAATAGTAAACGATGATTTAAATCACCATATTGGGCTGTTGAAGATATAAGTAGCGTTATAGAAGTATTCACATACTTAAATAAAAGAAAAAAACAATTGTTTTTCGCTTTTTATTGAACCGATTTACGATGAAGTTTTATTAAGCCTTGGCTTATTATTTTATAACACAATTATCAAACCATCTGATCTCAGATTAAATACTTATTTCTGGAAGGTTTAGCTGCATTTAAATTTAAGATTAATTATATTTGATATTTACAGATAGAATTTTAGAATGGGGAAGTTTATGTTTTTATTATAATTTAGTTGTTCTATTAATTAGAAATAAAAAATAAATCATGAATAAATCAACCAAATTGTATTTATACACTTTTCTCGGAGTTGGAATAATAATATTAATTTTTGGTTTTGTTGGAATAAATGTATCCATGCGTTATGTCCAAAAGCATTATATTCAGTTACAAGTTGATGTAAATAAACGACAGGCGGAACGGATGGCCTACTTTATTAATAAGCAAATAGATAAAGGGACTTCTTTGGATTCTGTTATCCATGATTTTCAAGCATCGATTGAAGGAACAGAGCATGATAAAGGCTTTTTATGTATGTATGACGCAAAACAAATGCAATTGGTTAGTCACCCAAATGTAAATGCTGTAGGAATGACTTTTACAAAGGATTTTATTTTCGAAGAGGTAAATTCAGATTCAAAAAAATATATAGGTGAATTATATAATACTGGAAAAGCTGCCGGAGGTATCTTTATACAAGGAGATATGCGAACTGATATTATTTATACTATTCCGATTAAAGGCACAAACTGGTATTTAAATGCACATGAAAATATTAATGCAATTTCAGAAGAACTAAAACAAGTTAAGTTTAGGTATGTCATTGGGTCTTTACTTTTGGGATTTTTTATAGCAATTGCAGCTTCGATAACTGCCCGAAGAATTAGTCGCGTTTACGAAAAGCAAATTGAAGAGCAAAAAGAAAAAATAACTAAGCAAAGGGATCAGATTGCTTCGAAGAATGAAGAAATTACAGATAGTATTAATTATGCTGAAAGAATACAAACAGCTGTATTACCAAACAAGGTAATATTAAATGAATTTATCAGTGATAATTTTATTATTTACAGGCCCAAAGATATTGTTAGTGGAGACTTTTACTGGTTTACAGAAACAGAAAAAAAATTTATTATAGCTGCAGCAGATTGTACAGGGCATGGTGTGCCTGGAGCATTTATGAGCATGCTTGGGGTTACTTTATTGAATGAAATAGTAAATAACAGAAATATTATTGAAGCGAATCAGATTTTAAATGAATTAAGAAAAGGAGTTAAGAAATCACTGCGACAAGAAGGAAACTTCAATGAACAAAAAGACGGAATGGATATTGCCTTATGTGTTATTAATAAAGATAAAAAGACTTTACAGTTTGCAGGGGCGAATAATCCATTATATTTAATTAGAATGAATAATCAAACTAACGAATATGTCTTAAATGAATATAAAGCAGATAGAATGCCTATTGGTATCTTTCCAAAAGATCACATTTCATTTCATAATATTGATATTAAGTTAGAAGATAATGATAGGATTTATCTATTTTCTGATGGATATGCTGATCAGTTTGGTGGAGAAAAAGGGCATAAATTCAAATCAAAAAAACTAAAAGATCTCCTAATTTCAGTACAGGGGAAAAATATGGAAGAGCAAAAAAAGATTATGGAAAAATCACTCGATAATTGGCAAGGAAACTACAAACAGGTAGATGATATTTTATTAATTGGATTTAGATTTTAAAGGATTAAGTATTGAGCATTAAATTTTATTTGATGGATAAAAGAATTAAGTATTTAATTATTATAGTATTAAGTTTTATTCTTTATGGCAATACGCTTTTTCATGATTACACTTTAGATGATGCTATAGTTATAACCGAAAATGAATATACTTTAAATGGATTTGATGGATTGAAAGATATTTTTTCTGAAGATGTATTTAATGGGTTTTTTGAGCAAAAAAATAAAAAACTGGTAGCAGGAGGAAGATATAGACCATTATCTATAGCAACTTTTGCAATGGAATGGGAAATCTTTATGGGTACTCCATTCGATGGATTGAATAAAAAGAAAATAGAAAAAGAACTGAATGTCAATGCTAATCCAGATTTTATTTTGCCATTTAATAAATTATTAAAAGATCTTTCTAAAACAATACATACAGATGACAGGAATTTAAGAAATCAACAGCAGGATATTATTTTAAGTAAAATTGAAAATATATCTGAAAAAGAGAAACATCAAATTACTTCGAATTTAAAAAAAATGAGAAAAAACAGGGGCAGGCTCTTGTTTCTAAGTCATCTTGTAAATCTAATTTTATATACCTTAACTTGCTTAATTATTTATGAAGTAATCAAGCAAATATTTAAAAATGATAATCCCACAAAATGGTTTTTGTCTGTTCCATTTATAAGCACATTATTATTCCTGGTGCACCCAATACATACCGAAGTTATTGCTAATATAAAAGGGAGAGATGAAATTTTATCTTTATTAGGATCTTTGGTTGCAATGCTTTTAATATTCAAGTATATAAAAAATGAACAAGTACTGTATATTCCAATTATATTCTTAAGTTATTTGTTAGCATTATTTTCAAAAGAAATAGCTATCATATTTATTGCTCTAATACCATTAAGTATTTACTTTTTTACTGATTTTAAAAGTAGAAAGAAACAAATAATTTATGTAATGCTTCCTTTGGTTTTGGCATCAGCAATATATTTTTTTATAAGAAGTAGGGTTCTTGGAGGTGTTAACCTTGAACATTCAAATGAACTGATGAACAATTCGTTCTTAGGGATGGATATTGGTGAGAAATATGCTACAATTTTTTATACCCTTCTTATTTACTTGAAATTGTTAATTTTTCCACATCCATTAACTTACGATTACTATCCTTATCATATTCCTGTAATGAACTGGACTCAAATATGGCCTGTATTATCGGTAATACTTTATCTTTTTTTAATAATTTATTCTTTAATTGGATTAAGAAATAAAAATAAGATAGTATATGGAATTCTTTTTTTCCTAATCGCATTGTTCCCTTTATCGAATTTGCTTTTCCCGATTGGAGTATTTATGAGTGAGCGTTTTATTTATGCTGCTTCAATTGGGATTATATTGGCGGGAACTTATATGCTGATTAATAAAATAAAGCATCAAAAAACTTTAATAAGTGTACTTCTCGGTATTCTAATTTTGTTTTCTATAAAAACAATTAATAGAAACAGGGACTGGAAAAATGATTTTACATTATTTACACATGATGTTAAGATATCTTCAAATAGTGCTAAAGGGAATACTACTGCCGGTGGTAAATTATTAGAAGAAGCTTTAAAACCAGGAAATGAAACTAAGAATAAAGAGTATTTGTTAAAAGCAATTAAGTATTTGGATAAAGCCATTGATATTTATCCTAAATATACAGATGCTTTATTATTGATGGGAAATGCACAATGGGAGTTGTATCAAAGTTTAGATAGTGCTTATATCTATTATCGAAAAATTTTAGATATGAATCCGCTTTATACAAGAGTTTATGACAACATATTTAAATCAAAGATTGTTAAATGCTTTGAAGACCCTGCTAATGCAGAATCAAATATTAAAATTTTACATGATTTAGAAAATTATAATCCTAATAATTTTGAGGTAAATTACTATTTGGGAAGAATCTATGGAAGGTATTTAAATCAATTAAATAAGTCTATAAATTACTTTCATAAAGCATCTTTAGTCGATTCCCAAAATATTTCAGTATATAAGGATTTGGGTGTTGCATATGGAATGTCTGGAAAGTATAACGAATCTGCTCAAGCATTTAAAAAAGCGGTTGAACTTGATCCGGTAGACCCTGTACTAGTTCTAAATTTAGCTATGACATATGCTAATTTAAACCAGATAACGAATGCTTTAGTGCTGTTAGATAAAATAAGGATGATGGATATCAATAAAGAAAATGCCAATATTTTATTAAGAGCAGGAGCTATTTATGATAGTTTTGGTGAAAAAGATAAGGCTCAGGAATGTTTTCAGAGAGCAAAAAAGTTAAAAAGCTAAAATTAATAACTGACATTTTCATTTATACCTTCTAATTCATCAATTGTATAAAGGATATGCAAGGCAAACTCAACGAAATCGTTGCAATAATGGTGCGATATATCAAACTAATTGGTGATTTATCTCATCAAAAAAAAATGGACAAATGCTATATTGATATATATCTTTATACTATTAAAATATTAGGTATATCAAACTAAAATTTTAAGGTTAGAGTTTCAAGAATATTCCGATTACATTAAGTTAGGTTAAGCTCGAATTTTATTCGAGCTTTTTTTTATGTTTGTAAAAAGTTTAATTTTTTATTCTATAGTATTATGAAACTTTCTTTAATCATATTGTTTGTATGTTTTAATTTATTTGCTTCTTCCCAAAAGTTAAATAGTTTAGGAAAAATTGAACTTAGTGAAATACCAACAATGCCAGATCATAAGATTGAAAAGATAGGTGAAGAATATAAAATTTTTACTGATTCATTTACTTTCGAAGGAAATTCATATTATAAAGTTCCTGATGGTTATATAACAAGTCTTGAAGTTTTCGATAATGCAAAAGACTTCATAAAACAATATGACCTTAAGGGAAAACTAATAGCTACAATATTGTCAGATAGAATAATTAATATGAAAATCTCTCGTGATGGAAAGCAAATTGCTTTTTATAACGACGGAAATATTATTCATATTAATTTAAACAACTACAAATTAGATACTTTAAAAGGATCTTTTGTTTATGAATATGTAGAAAACAATAAATTGATTTATTATAATGCTGATGATAAAGCGATATGGTTTAATGGAGTAAGAATTGATATTGCTGAATATCCAAATCAGTTTATCGAATTTAAAAATAAGATTTATATAATTACTAAAAAAAATATTTTTGAATTAGAGGGTAATAGCTTGTTTTCGAAATATAGTTTCAGAGGGAATTTTTTTGATTCTAAAATTATTAATGATGTATTCTACTTTGTAGACAAAGAAGAAAAACGAAAAAACGAAAGTTTCACCTTATATAAAACTTCTGATTTTATAAACTTTAGAATATCTGATAAGTTAGATGATAAAAACAGGTATTAAAATCGTATTGAGAGACAACTTAATCCACCATCCATTTTTTGATATTCTGATAAGTCCAGTTCAATTACCTTGTAACCTAAATTTTTAATTTCTTTTAGTGTTTTAGGAAATCCTTTAGGAACTAAAACATAGTCGTTTATTCTGAGTGAATTTGCTGCATATTCTTCATTTTTATCAATAACAATTTGATTATAAGATTTAAAATCTTCCTTTGTATTAAAAAAACGATGTAACAGTAAATTATTATCGCCTAAATAGTTAACTCCCGTTTTAAAATGTAATAAATTGCAAACAGGAATTGAAAACACATTAAACCCATTTTTTGTGAGAATTTCTGTAAGTTGTTTTGATCCTGAAAGATTGGTTCTGTTTGATAAGCCTATATAGAATATGTCATCAGCTTGCATAATGTCTCCACCATCTAATGTTCCGGGCTCTTCAATTGAATATAGTTTTAATAGTGGTTCTAAAGTTTTTCTAATTTCTTCTTCTTCGCCAAGTCTTCTATTATCACCAGGACGAGTAATGACACCAAAGTTTTTTGTTACAACAGCAGTGTCTTCAACAAAGCATGAATCTGGATAATTAGGATCTGAATCTAATAATATAACATCTAATCCACATTTAATAAGAGCTTCGATGTAAGCATCATGTTGTTTTAAGGCTAAATTTAGATCGGGTTTACCCAGGTTTGCAGTAGTAATTCCATTTGCAAACGTATCAGCTGGTCTGCGAACAATTGCTTTTGTAAACATTTTATAGCATATTTATGATTAATAAATTAATTTTTCCCGAAATTAAACTAATTAGCTAAGAAAAGTTCTAATAAAAATAAATAAATTAAAATGAGAATAATAACTCAAGTGGTTTTAAGTGTCTTTATACTAATTTCATGTAAACAGAAAGAAAGTACTTTTGAAATTGAAATAAAAAACCAATTAGAAAGGATTAGAAACGAGGTTGGAATTCCTGGTATAAATCTGGCAATTGCAATGCCCAACGATGAAATAATTACTATTTCTGATGGTTTTTCAGATAAAGAAAAACACATTTTCATGAAACCATCTGATAAGATGTTTTCGGGAAGTACAGGAAAAACATATTGTGCAGCAATAATTCTGCAGTTAATGGATGAAGGTAAGTTAGATATCAATGATAAAATTTCAAAGTATTTTGGGGAAGAAGAATGGTTTAATAAGATTCCAAATGCACACTTTGTAACAATAAAAATGCTTTTAAATCATACATCAGGAATTCCCCGATATGTATTTGATGATCTTATATGGAAAACCATGCAGGAAAACCCGGATAAGGTTTGGACAGGAGTGGAGCGATTGTCATTTATATTTAATGCAGAACCTGTACATGATGCCGGAAAAGCCTGGGGATATTCCGATACGAATTATATTATCCTTGGAATGTTAATAGAGAAGTTAACTGGAAATGAGTATTATGCAGAGCTGCAACAACGAATTCTTGATCCAATGGGTCTTAAAAATACATTAGCTGGAAACACAAGAGAAATAGAAGGGCTAATTCCAGGTTATACTGTGCATTCCGAAGATTTATTTTTACCAGAGAAAATGCTATTGGCTGATGGGAAGTTTGCTTTCAACCCGCAAATGGAGTTTACAGGAGGTGGAATATGTTGTTCTGCATCAGATTTGGCGAGATGGGGTAAGATGTATTATGGAGGTAAAGTATTTTCAGAAAAAGCTCTGAACATTCTTAGGTCTTCTTATAAATATGAAACATCTTTAGTAGATAGTGCTCGTTATTCTATTGCAGCTTTTGTATGGAATGAGAACTGTAAATTTTCATATGGACATACAGGTTTCTTCCCGGGATATGTTACGATATTTGAGTATTATCCTGATCTAGACATTTCTATAGCAATGCAATGGAATACGGATAAAAAAAATCCGGAAAAATCATTACATAAGTATGTTAGTGATATTAAGAAGATTATAATTGAATATAATATTTTATAATTCATAAAAAGAATATTATTTTAGCGTTCTAATTTTTAACAAAACAAAAAATCAAAATAAAAAATGAAAAAACTAACGATTTTATTATTAGCAATATTCGCATTAAACATAGTGTCTGTTGCACAAAAGGATTTAACACCGGAGGATAAAGATTATTATAAGTATAACTGGAAGTTAACTGATATTTATTCAGGCTGGGACGAATGGCAAAAAGATTTAGATTATATAACAGCTCAAATTCCAAAGTATTTAGAATATAAAGGAAAATTAGGAGAAAGTGCTGAAACACTATTGGAGTTCAATAAATTTTCAGAAAAAAATTCTCAAATTTCTTCAAAGTTATATGTGTATGCATCCTTAAGTCAGGATATTGATGGTAAAAACCCAGTTTATGTAACTAAACTTCAACAGTTACAAACCATGTGGGTTGAAATGGGCAGAAACACAACCTGGGTTCAGACAGAATTAGCCTCAATACCTAAGGAAACTATTGAAAAGTGGATGGATGAAAATAAAGAATTAGCAATTTATCGCCACGATTATGATAGTTTTTATCGTCAATTAGAGCATATTCTAGACGAAGAAACACAAAGAATCTCAACTTATTATAGCAAGGCTTTAAGTGCTGCATCAAATATCTATGGTTCCCTTTCTACTGCCGATATGGAATTTGAAAAAGTAACACTATCTACAGGAGAAGAAA
>CAZPMA010000048.1:16653-22393 GCA_964587535.1 uncultured Bacteroidales bacterium | reverse complement strand
ATATGAAAATAGAGATTGACAGTAATTCAGGATTTTGCTTTGGTGTTGTAAATGCAATTCAGCTAGCCGAAAAAGAACTGGAAAATAATAAAGCTCTTTATTGTTTAGGCGATATTGTACATAATAACGTTGAAGTAGAACGATTAAAAGAAAAGGGTTTAATTACTATCGATCATGAAAAATTTAAAACCCTTACAAACTGTAAAGTACTTTTACGTGCACATGGAGAACCACCAGAAACTTATCAAATAGCTTTAAAAAATAATATTCAGCTTATTGATGCATCTTGCCCTGTTGTGCTAAAACTGCAAAATAATATCAAATTAGGTTTTGATGACATTCTTCAAAAAGGCGGGCAAGTTGTAATTTACGGTAAAGAAGGCCATGCCGAAGTAAATGGATTAGTGGGTCAAACAAATGGTAAAGCAATTGTTATAAGTGGAATGGAAGATATTGATAAGATAGATTTCTCAAAGCCAGTAAATTTATTCTCACAAACAACAAAAAGTATTGAAGGTTTTTATGAAATAAAAGAAGAAATAAAAAAACGAATGATTGAAGCTCAGCAAACAGAAAACATTGAGTTTATTTATAATGACACTATTTGCAGACAGGTTTCGCACCGGCAACCACAATTAAGAGAATTCGTTAAAAAGCACGATGTCATAATTTTTGTAAGTGGGAAAAAAAGCTCTAACGGCAGAATGCTTTACCAGGTTTGTAAAGATGAAAATCCAAATACGCATTTTGTTTCCGATTGGGATGAAATAAACTGCGAGTGGTTTAAAAATAAAAGTTCGGTTGGAATATGCGGGGCTACATCTACTCCCCGTTGGCTAATGGAAAAAATTGCCAAAAACATTGAAAAACTTTCAAATTAATTTAGCTTTGTTTAAACGAATTTAATTAGATGTCTGAAAATGATATAGCCCATAAAATAATTGGTGCAGCTCTTGAAGTACATAAAGCATTAGGTCCTGGATTACTTGAAAGTGCGTATAAAGAAACTCTTGATTTCAAATTAAAACAATTAGGTTTAAAAACTGAAAAAGAAAAACCAATGCCTTTGGTTTTTGAAGAAGTTAAACTTGAATGTGGTTATAGAATTGATATACTTGTTGAAAACAAAGTAGTAATTGAACTTAAAAGTGTTGAAGCTTTAAATGATGTCCATCTTGCACAAACACTTACATATATGAAACTTGGAAACTATAAGCTTGGATTATTGATTAATTTTAATGTTGGCTTGTTAAAAAACGGAATAAAAAGAGTAATTAATGGTAATTTATAAACCACAATGTTCACAAAGAAGACACCAAGCTCACAATTCTATAACATTGTGCTCTTTGTGAAAAACATCGTGATCTCTGTGGTTAAGTTAAATTAAAAATGAGTAATCAAATAAACTTTGCAGATGTAATACTCCCTTTGCCTTTAAAGCAATTGTTTACTTATTCAATTCCTGAAAATTTAATAGAAAATATTAAGATCGGTAAAAGAGTAATTGTTCAGTTCGGATCGCGTAAAATTTATACGGCAATTATTCACTCAATTCACCAAGATGCTCCAAAAGAATATAAAACAAAAGATATTATCTCAATTCTTGATGAAAAACCAATTGTAAATAAAATTCAACTGAAACTGTGGGAGTGGATTGCCAGTTATTATATGTGTTCTGTTGGTGAAGTTTTTAAAGCCGCACTGCCTTCAGGATTAAAACTTGAGAGTGAAACCAAAGTTATTTACAATCCTGAAAGTATTGATCAAAAAAAGTTTAGCTCAATAGAAACCCTAGTGTTAGATTATCTGTCAAATAAAAATATTGCCAGTATTACTGAGATATCTTCAGCACTTAATCGAAAAGATTCATTACCTGTAATAAAATCCTTACTTGAAAAAAAAGCGGTTCTGCTGGAAGAAAAATTAAGAGAAAATTATAAGCCAAAAACAGAATTATTTATAAAAATTAACGATCAGGTAGACTCGGAGAAAAAGTTAAATGAAGTGTTTGATTCATTAACCCGTGCCCCCAAACAACTTCAAGCATTAATGAGCTACATTAAGCTTTCAGGAAGCTTTATTAATCACAAAACAATTGAAGTTAGTAAAAAGAAGTTAATAGATAGTTCTGGTTCTTCATCTGCCATTGTAAAATCTTTAATTGATAAAAATATTCTTGAAGAATATGACAAAACAATAAGTCGCCTAATTGAAAATACGGTTGAGCAAACAGAAATCAAAGAACTATCAGAAGCTCAAAAACAAGCTTATAAAGAAATAAAAGATCAGTTTCAAGATAAAGATATTGTATTGTTTCAAGGAGTTACGTCCAGTGGTAAAACCGAAATCTACATTCATCTGATTAAAGAACAAATCGAAAAGGGAAAACAAATATTATACTTATTACCAGAGATTGCTTTAACTGCCCAAATTATAAATCGTTTAAAGTCTGTATTTGGTAATAAAGTGGGAATTTATCATTCAAAATTTAGTGACTCGGAACGTGTTGAAGTCTATCAAGATATTTTCAAGTCAAACAAGGAATCAAAGTATGACATCATATTAGGAGTTCGTTCTTCTTTGTTTCTTCCTTTTTCAAATTTAGGATTAATTATTGTTGATGAAGAACACGAGAATACATATAAACAATATGACCCTGCTCCAAGATATAATGCACGTGATTGTTCGGCAGTATTAGCTCAGATGCACCACGCCAAAGTACTTTTAGGAACTGCAACACCATCGATCGAAAGTTATTTTAATGCTAAAGCCGGAAAATATGGTTTTGTGCAGTTAAATACACGATTTAAAAATATAAAATTACCCGAAATTGAGCTGATAGATACGCTCAGGGCAAAAAAGCGCAAAGAAATGCGTTCTCATTTTAGTCCAAAGTTACTTGATAGCATAAAGGATTCCTTAGCCATGAATGAGCAGATCATTTTATTCCAGAATAGACGTGGCTTTGCTCCTTATATTGAATGCGACATGTGTGGTTGGATTCCACAATGCACAAACTGCGATGTGAGTTTAACTTATCATAAACACAAAAACGAATTGGTTTGCCATTATTGTGGATATACAATTCGCACCCCTAAAACATGCAAGGCTTGTGGAAATGCTGCTGTTCAGACCCGCGGATTTGGAACAGAAAAAATTGAAGATGAAATTAAAATCTTCTTTCCCGATGCAAAAGTTGCAAGAATGGATTTAGATTCAACCCGATCGAAAAATGCATATCATGACATCATCTCGGGTTTTGAATCTGGCGATATCGACATTTTAATAGGCACGCAGATGGTTTCAAAAGGATTAGACTTTGATAATGTTAGTTTGGTTGGAATTTTAAATGCAGATAACATGTTAAACTATCCTGATTTCAGAGCTTTCGAGCGTAGCTATCAACTAATGGCACAAGTAAGCGGACGCGCAGGCAGAAAGAATAAACAAGGAAAAGTAATTATACAAACCAGCAATCCGACGCACCCGATCCTGCAATTTGTACTTGATAATAAATACGAAGAAATGTACAAATCACAACTGTTTGAACGTAAAAATTTCAAATATCCGCCATTCTTCAAAATGATTAATATTAGCGTAAGACATAAAAAAAGAGAAATTGCCAATCAGGCTGCACATCAGCTAGGAGTGAATTTAAGAAAAATTTTTGGCAAAAGAGTCTTAGGTCCTGAGCCACCAATAATTTCGAGAGTACAAAATTATTTTATTCAAAATATCATTTTAAAAATAGAACGAGAACGATCCTATCAAAAAGCAAAACATCTTATTAACGAACAAATTGTTAGTGTGGTTTCAACAAACAAATTTAAAACGATAAGTATTTCCATTGATGTAGATCCCAAATAAAAATATTTATTTTTTCTTATATTTAAAACTTAATTAGAATAGTATTCGTAGAAATGCATTATTAAACATAATCAATAAATTAAACATTATGAAAAAGATCTTTTTAACATTATTTGTAGTAACTATTTTTCTTGCCAGTGCAAGTTCCCAAACTAAATTTGGAATTAGAGGTGGTTTAAATCTTGCAAACATAATAATGGAAGATAATGATAAGACTTATAGTGATGACAATGTGCCATTAGTAAGTTATCAGGCAGGTATAGTAGCAGAACGCTCTTTACCAGGTATGTTCTCATTAGAAACTGGCCTTTTAGTATCAAATAAAGGTTTTATGGTAGAAAGTGGTGAAGATGCTTTATTGGAAAGTAAATTTACAAGAACAATTATGTATTTAAATGTTCCTGTTAATTTAAAAATCGGATTGGGATTTGATAAATTAAGAATTTATGGTGCAATTGGTCCGTATGTGGGTTATGCATTATCTGGAGAAGATAAATTAGAATTAACAATTGATGGTGATACAGAATCTGAAAGTGCAGACCTGGAAATAGGTGGTGATGAAGAAGAAGATGATATTTTACCATTAGACTATGGCTTAGGTATTGGTGTAGGAGTTACTTTTGGCCCTATTGAAGTTGGCGTAAGCTATGAATATGGATTAGCTAATATTTCACCATACCAGGAAGATGGATTCAAAATGAATACAAGAAGCTTAAGTGCTATAGTAACTCTAAAATTTGGAAAATAATATTCAGTTTTTATAAAAATGTAAATAAACATTGTTAAACTACATTTTTTATACATATAAGTTTGTGAATAAAAGCATATTTGTTAATATGCTTTTATTTTTTTGTGCTTTTCTTCCTAAATTTAGTATAAAGGAAATTGATTTGGCACGTATATTGTAAAGTTGTAGATTAAATTTTAAAATTAAATGTTAATTAAAAAATACATTCGTTATCTAATCATTTTTATTGCATCGTTTATTTTAGCGCCGATCGCTTTTAAAGGCCTTATTAAAAAAGCAAATGAAAATGCACAAATGTACACCCAACATTTTAACCCTGTAACATCTAAATTGTCAGACGGGATATATGTAGGAAAATTTAAAATGCTAAAAATATTCACTTTATCCAATATTGAATTTGAAATTAAAAATGGTGTAGTAAAACAGCTTACAATAAAGAAGCTGTTTCATTCGCCCGGCAGCCCCTATAAGGAAGAAATTGAAAATCAGATTAACAAAACGAAAAAATTGGAAGTAAATGCAATTTCAGGAGCAACAAGAACCAGTAATTTTGCAAAGGCTGCTATAAAAAGTGCAATAAATAATGATAAAACATAACATTAAAATAATTTGTTTATTATTAAAAAATACTATATTTGATCAAGAATTAGAGAAAAGCTTTATTATCATTGGCTTTTCAATTAAAATTGATACTATTTATTAACTATTAAATTAAATTTTAAAATTATGAAAAAAGTATTATTAACTTTAGCTGTAGTAGCTATGTTCGTAGTAAGTGCAAGCGCACAACTTACATTCGGTGCAAGAGCAGGTTTAAACCTTGCTAATGTTTCTGGTGATGTTGAAGATAACAGTATGCTTATTGGATTCCAGGTTGGCGCTATTGCTGATTATGCTTTATCTGATGCGTTTTCTGTTCAAACTGGTCTTTTACTTTCTCAAAAAGGAGCTAAATATGAAATGGGAGACGAAACTGCAAAAGCAACTGCTAATTATCTTGAAATTCCAATTCATGGAGTTTATGCATTAGACATGGGTGGAAACACTTTACAATTATTTGCCGGACCATACATTGGTGTTGGTTTATTTGGTAAAATTACTAGCGATGCTGAAGGTTGGGAAGAT
>CAZPMA010000048.1:0-16553 GCA_964587535.1 uncultured Bacteroidales bacterium | reverse complement strand
TTCCTAAATTTGATGGAGAAAGTCCAGAAGATAAAGTAACAAACACTAATATTCAACTTTCTTTAACTTATTTCTTCGGAAACTAAGATATAAAAAGATTAAATATTAAAAGTGCCAATAATATTGGCACTTTTTTTATGTCTTAATATGAAATCATAATTTATTTTCCAGGTAAGGTAAAATAAAACGTAGTCCCTGTATTTAGTTCCGATTCAAAATAAATGGTTCCACCAAGCATATCAACAAAGGCTTTTGTTAAAGAAAGACCAATTCCTAAACCATCATATGGACGAATTGAAGAATTAATTCCCTGGTTAAAAAATTTAAAGATATGTTCTTTATGTTCAGGTTTAATACCTACTCCAGAATCTTTTACATAAAATAAATAATCCTTTCCTTTTGGAATATATCCAAACTCAACAAAACCTTTATCGGTAAATTTAAAAGCATTATTTAACATATAGGTGAATATTCTTCTAAACTTATCATTGTCAGTTTCTATTAAATATTCTTTATTTTCTGGTGGTAAATTTAATCTAAACTCAAGATGCTTTTCTTTTGCTAAGGGTTCAAAAATTTCTTTTATATTTAATAGAACATCACCTATTTTATGAATATTTAAATTAACCTTTTCTTCTTCAGTCTGAATCTTTGATAAATCAATAACATCAGAAACTACGGAAAGCAAGTGGTCACATGATTTTCTGACAATATTTTTATATCGCAATAATGTTTGTTCATCTTCATTACTATCTATTAATAACTCACTAAAACCAACAATGCCATTTAAGGGCGTTCTGATCTCATGCGATACATTATTCAGAAAAGCAGTTTTTAACCTGTCACTTTGTTCAGCCTTGTCTTTGGCAGCCATAAGTTCTTTCTCATGCTTAATATGCAGGTTTATATTAACAATTAAATAAAGTAGCAATAACAACCCAACAACTAAAGTTAAAATAGCAACAAATAGTAGTAGTTTAGTTCTTCCAACAGTATCTTCCCATGGAATCTCTATCATCATGCTCCAGGGTTCATTATCACTAATAAAAATTGGATAAAATAAACGAAATGCTTTTTTACCTGTAAATTCTGATTTTATTTCAAATGTTAATTCCTTTCCCTGTGTTATTGCCTTGTAACTTAGTGTGTCTGTATTTGTTAATAAGTTAAAAATATCTTTATTAATAAATTCTTTATCAATATGCGTAATTATCTTCCCATTGTTTGATATTAATGAAAGATACCCGTTTTTATATGGATGTATTTGGTTCAATTTCGATTGCAAATCCCCCAAATCAATATCTATACCTATAGTTCCAAGAAATTTATCTTCATCCAGAATAGGAATACTAATTGTAGTACCAAAAAACACTTCTTTAAATCCAGAATAAACAAACTTATAAGGATCTGTTACATGAATTTTCTTAGATTGTTTAGGGAACATGAAATAATCACCTTCATAATCAGCGAGTGTCATTATTTCATAATTGATACTATCCTTATATCTAAAATAACCTATTCCTATTGATCCTTTTTCATTATATAGTGTATCTCTTTCATATAAATAATCTTTGCCATCAAAAGCATTTGGCTCCCACAGAGTCCATGCTCCTAAATAATTATTGTTGCTTTCAATTGACTGCCTCAATAAAAACTTAATTTCTTCTCTGGATCCATTTAATCTTCGAAGTAATTGAATCTGCTTTTCTAACGATTTAGCATAGTTTATTGCTGAATTTAAATAGACTTCTGTTTCAAAAGAAGCTTTTCTTGAGATTTCAGCAGCTAATATCTTCGAATCATTGTATACTTCACGGCGATGGTTTATTCCTAAATATAAAAACAGAAATGTAAATAGCATAGCAGTAACTATTGTTATACTAATTGAAACATAAATGTTCTTATTTAATTTACTCCTAGACATAAATAATGACTATCTCTATAATATCTATAAGTTTATGTCAAATTTACTTATTTTAATCTTAAAAAACGCTATTATGATAATTATGTTATTTCTTGTTTTGAATTATTAACTTTACTTTAAAAGAATAAAATTACTTATGAAAAAATATTTAATCATTCTGCTCGTAGCAACTTTGAGTTGTAATCCCAATACAAATATTGAAAGAGAAAAAGAAAAGCTTTTAGAAACAGATATTGCTTTTTCAAATCGTTCCATTGATGTTGGAAACCACAAAGCATTTCTTGAGTTTGCATCTCCTGATGTGGTTTTGTTGAAACCTGATTCATATCCAATTGTAGGAAAAAAAGCGATGAAGGATTTATATGCTGAACTTTCTGATTCAACTTACAGATTAACCTGGAAGCCAAGCTATGGTAAAGTTTCTAAGTCGGCGGATTTGGGATATACTTTTGGTATCTATTTACTTGAAATAACTAAAGGAGAACAGAAAGGGCAAATAAGTAAAGGTACATATTGCACGATATGGGAGAAAAACCCCAAAGGCGAATGGCGATTTGTTATGGATACCGGCAACTCGGGTTTACAACAACGAGAAAACTAAGGTCATCAACTTTTCATAATCCATATTGATAATTGCAAATGGAAAGCTATCTTTGTAATTAAATAATAAAAAACTTATTGTGAATAAAATTGATTTTAAAGCAGTATTTGAATCATTCAATAATTTTAATATTTTAATTATTGGTGATGTTATGATTGACTCATATATGTGGGGTAAAGTTGATCGAATATCGCCCGAAGCCCCTGTTCCAATAGTAAATAATATCAAAAAGGAAAACCGATTAGGTGGTGCAGGAAATGTTGTAATCAATGTTCAGGCACTGGGAGCTACTCCTATCATTTGCTCGGTTATTGGTAAAGATTCAAAATCTAAAACATTACATAGTTTGCTAAAGAAAAGAAATTTATCTACTGAAGGAATTTTAGAAGATGAAAGTCGTAAAACAACAATTAAAACAAGGGTTATTGCCGATAATCAGCACTTACTGCGTGTTGATGAAGAAACGGATAAGGAATTAGATAAGGAAACAGAAAAGAAGTTTATAGATAAAATATTAACCATACTTGCAGATAAAGATATTCATGCGATTATTTTTCAGGATTACGACAAAGGAAGTATTACCCCTGAAATAATTAAAACCGTTGTGAAATATGCCAACAATGCGAATATACCAACACTGGTTGATCCAAAAAAACGTAACTTTATGGAATATAAAAATGTTACGCTTTTCAAACCCAATTTTAAAGAACTTGTTGAAGGATCAAAAATAGATATATCTAAAGGCGACTTTAAAGGCATTTTTGAAGCATCTCAGAAGCTTAAAGAAGAGTTAAATTGCAAGTATCAGTTAATTACACTTTCTGAACTTGGTGTTTTTATAAGTTATAACAACTCATATAAAACAATCCCGGCAGAAGTTAGAGATATTGCTGATGTTTCTGGTGCAGGTGATACATTAATAAGTACAGCAAGCTTGTGTTTAGCAGCTAAACTTGATCCAGAAAAAATAGCAGGAATTTCAAACCTTGCAGGTGGATTGGTTTGTGAAAAAGTAGGTGTAGTTCCAATTAATAAAGAACAGTTATTAAACGAAACATTAGATAAATATGCTCACTAGTTTTATTCTTCTGTTTCAAATAATTAGCATTCCATTTATATAATTATTGTTAATAATTTGTTCATAACTCTGAAAAAAATGTTTACAATTCTTATCAGAGTAAAACTGAATAAGCCAATAAAATTGTATTTTTGAAATTCTATTTTAGAAACAATGTCAATAAACCACAAGTACTCTATAAACTAAAACTATATGGCAAAAGTAATTGCATTAGCAAATCAAAAAGGTGGTGTTGGAAAAACAACAACAGCAATCAATTTAGCAGCAAGTTTAGCTGTTTTGGAAAAGAAGGTATTAATTATAGATGCAGACCCTCAAGCAAATGCCACATCAGGAACCGGCTTCGATATACGCGCAATAAAAACAAGTATCTACGAATGTTTAGTTGATGATCAGGACCCAAAAAATATCATTTTAAATAGCGATATTGAAGGCCTTGATTTAATACCATCGCATATTGATTTGGTAGGTGCTGAAATTGAAATGCTAAATCAACCAAACAGAGAGTATGTATTAAAAAATGTAATTGAGAAATTAAAAGCAGATTACGATTATATTCTTATTGATTGTTCGCCATCGTTAGGTTTAATTACTGTTAATGCTTTAACTGCTGCTGACTCAGTTATAATTCCTGTTCAATGTGAATATTTTGCTTTAGAAGGTTTAGGAAAACTGTTGAATACAATTAAGATAATTCAGTCAAGATTAAATACAGAATTGGAAATTGAAGGTTTTCTATTAACAATGTACGATCCTAGGTTACGATTATCAAATCAGGTAGTTGATGAAGTTAAAAAACATTTTCAGGACATGGTTTTTGAAACCATTATCCAACGAAATATAAAGTTGAGTGAGTCGCCAAGTTACGGAAAGCCTGTTGTACTTTATGACGCTGCATCGAAAGGATCAGTTAATTATTTGAACTTAGCCAGAGAGGTTTTACAAAAAAACGATCAGACAAAAATGGCTAATGCCGATAAAGTAGTAGAATAAACAAAATAAATTAACGGAAAATGGCAAAAAGAAACGCATTAGGAAGAGGATTAGGAGCATTAATTGATGACGCAGGACAGGAACATATTGTTACTGCCGATGCCGTTAACGAAATTGACATATCAAAAATTGAAGCAAACCCATTTCAACCTCGAACAATATTTAAAGAGGAAGCACTTGAAGAACTGGCTAACTCAATAAAAGAACTTGGCATTATTCAACCCATTACAGTAAGAAACCTGGAAGGTGGTAAATTTCAGTTAATTTCTGGAGAACGCCGATTAAGGGCAGCACAGTTAGCAGGACTGAAGAAAATACCTGCATATATTCGTTTTGCTGACGATCAAGGAATGCTTGAAATGGCTTTGGTTGAAAATATTCAAAGAGAAGATCTTGATGCCATCGAGGTAGCAATCAGTTACCAGCGTTTAATAGAGGAATGCAAGCTTACTCAAGAAAGCATGAGCGAACGTGTAGGTAAAAAGAGATCAACAGTATCAAATTACTTGCGATTACTAAAACTTCCAGCTGAAATCCAATTAGGAATAAGAGATAAGCAAATTTCAATGGGACATGCCAGGGCTTTAGTAAACATTGAGAACGCAAAAATACAACTAAAGATATATTATCGAATTATTGATGAAGGTTTATCGGTTCGTAAAACAGAAGATATAATTCGTGATGTTAACTCGCCAAAAACTAAGAATACAAAAAGTAAAGTTCGATTACCTGAGGAATACGAACAACTTAAAAAACATTTAGTTGAGCATTTTGTTACACAGGTTGATTTTAAACGCAACAATAAAGGAAGTGGAAAAATCGTTATTCCATTTAAATCTGATGAAGATTTAGAAAGAATTATGGGAATTATTGATAAAATGAAATAATTTTACCGCGATTTAACTAAATGTACATATTTTGTTGGCACAACTAAAAAAACTTGCTAAGGGGTATTTAATCTTAATCATTTTGGTCTGTAGTAGTACTATAGGAAATGGGCAGGAAATATCATCCATTGATTCTATTCCTGCTAATCAGACTATGCTTAGGATTCATTCGCCACATAAAGCAACAATATACTCTGCCTTAGTACCCGGATTAGGCCAGGTTTACAATAAAAAATACTGGAAATTACCAATAATCTACGGATTAACCGGAATCTTTATTTATGCATTCGATTTTAATAATGATAATTATAATAAGTATAAAAATGCATATGCTGACATGTTATCTGGTAAAATTGTAACTTTCCAGGGATATACTCAATACCAGGTAGAATTCTTAAAAGATGGATATCGGCGAAATAGAGATTTGAATGTAATTGCTCTTGCAGCTATTTATTTATTAAATATTGTAGATGCAACAGTAGATGCTCATTTGTTTAATTATGATATTAGTGATGAACTTTCATTAAATATTCAACCTGTAGTGAATAAAACATTCAACAACCAAAGTTCGGTAGTTTTAAGTTGTAATTTTTCCTTTTAACATTAACATATTATAACAAATTTTATTTCTTTATTTACAGTAATTGATGTTAATTACGGCTTTTATTAATTTTGAAAAAACATATATGTCCAAAAAATTTTTACTTACAATCATACTATTTTCTCAAATCACTGTGAATTCTTTTTCAAATACAATTAAGAATGATACAACTTTTGTTGATATAACAACTGAAACAAATTTTGAAACTAACTTAGATAGCCTAATAAACTTATGGTATCTCCAAAATGCTGTTAAAACAAATTATTCAGGAATAAGAAGTGAAATAGATATTCAAGAATTTCCAGACTCAGTTTATATAGATCGACTGCAGGATGTTCCTTCAATTATTGATTTAACTTATAATAAAATCGTTAGAAACTATATACATGTATACACAAAGAATCGCAGGGAGAATGTTGGGGCAATGATAGGATTATCAGACTATTACTTTCCTATTATTGAAGAAATATTTGAAAGTTATGGTTTACCTACTGAATTAAAATACATGGCAGTAATTGAATCTGCTCTTAATCCACGAGCTGTTTCAAGGGTTGGCGCAACCGGAATGTGGCAATTTATGTATGGTACTGCCAGAATGTATGATTTAACTGTAAATTCTTATGTTGATGAACGCCGTGATCCTGTAAAATCCGCTCATGCAGCAGCATTGTTTATGAAAGATCTTTACTCAATGTTTAAAGATTGGACATTGGTTATTGCAGCTTACAATTGTGGTCCGGGAAATGTTAATAAAGCAATAAGAAGAACCGGTGGTAAACGCGACTTTTGGGAATTGTACTATTACTTACCAAGAGAAACCAGAGGATATGTACCTGCCTATATAGCAGCCACATATACCTTCAATTATTATAAAGAACATGGGATCTCTCCAGTTTATCCTGAAATTCCGATTGCAACAGACACAATAATTATTTCTGATAATTTGCATCTTAAGCAAGTATCTGAAGTGTTAAATATTCCATTAAAAGCATTACAAGACTTAAATCCACAGTATAAAGAAAATATAATACCAGCTAAAGGTTCGAAATATCCTTTAACCATTCCTTTAGGTTATATTGGTTCATTTATTAATCTTCAAGATTCGATAATGAATTATAAAGATTCTATTTTCTTTAATGCTGATAATACAATAAAAAATCCGCAAAAATCATATTATGTTCCTCAAGCTCCTACCAATAGAGATAAACTGATTTATACAGTTAAATCAGGTGATAATTTAGGTTTCATCTCCAGTTGGTATAATGTACGAGTATCAGACATAAAATATTGGAATAATATTAGAGGAAATATGATACGCGTTGGTCAGAAATTAAACATCTATGTTCCGAAAGGATCAAAAGCCAAATATGCATCAATTAACTCAATGAGTTTCGAACAAAAGCAAAAAAGTATCGGAGCAACCACCAATCGGCCCGAAGAAATAAATAGTGAACCACTTGATAAAAATTATGTATACTACAAAGTTAAATATGGTGACACTTTGTGGGAAATAGCTAAGAAATATTCAGATGTTACAGAAAGTGATATTATGAAATTAAATAATATAACAAGTGGAAAATCTCTTAAAGCTGGTCAGTATATAAAAATAAAAGCAAAAGGATAAAACTACTCTTTTACTGTATAAATATCATTTGTTTAATATCTATCAACTCGTCATTTCTAATGAATTTATAAAAATATACTCCATTATCGACTGAGCTTCCAGATGTATTTGTTCCATCCCAACTAACAGAATATTCTCCTGGCAACATAATATCATCTGCTAAGGTTTTTATTTGTTTCCCAGAAACATCATACACAGTAATGTTTACCATTGAAGTATTTGTAAGCTGAAAGTTAATTTTTGTTTTCTCGCTAAAGGGATTTGGATAGTTTTGTTGCATAGATTCTTTATTTAATCTATCATCTATATTCACTGATGTATTTTTTTCTACAGTTATGGTTAAGTTCCCATTTGCAGGAATATTTGCTTTAACATAACAAACAACATTTAAACCATCGACAACAGTTTGTTCAAGTACACCATTTGTAACAATATATCCATACTCACTCTCTGGCATAATAAATTTAACAAGGCCATTATCAAAACTTAAACTATATTTATTTTGAATTGTTGCCGAAACAAGATCTAATGAGCCATTATTTAAAGTATTAAAGTTAATGGTCAACATATCGCCACTAGAATGCGTGCGAACAGAATTTTCGGCTTGCAAGCTTTCTTCATTTACTCTTATAACTCTAAAAGTTCTTTTGCCGTCACAAACACTTGCAGTAGAAATATCATAAGGATGAGCTCCATTGTTATAATCAGAATGTGTATGTCCCCACAGAGCCATATCAACACCTAATCCCGATAAATTCAGTTCGTGTTTAAAATCATAATGATAAAAAAGCACTTTAGTTTTATCTCCTGCATCAGCCATATCAGTATTTAACCAGTTTAATTGCGATGATGTAAAACTTGTTGATCCATATACATCATACATATAGCTATCATAATTATCATAAGCTTCTAAACCTGTAAAATGGATGTTTCCATAATCAAAACTATAATCATGTGATTGGTATTCAGTTTCCGCAGGTGGCACTACTTTCTGACGCCATCCAAAAAACTTCCACCATTCTCTTCTTGCTGTGCCTTGTGGTGGCGGTGTAGCATTCCAACCCCCTAAATCGTGGTTTCCGGGGACTACATAAACAGGTACTTCGAGTTGCTCTAATAATTGAACTGTTAAAGTATGATGCCTTAAGCACTCAAAATCTTCCAACTCCCCTTCATTTATTAAATCACCAGTATGTATAACAAACTCAGGATTTAGTAAATTAATATCGTCAATTACTGCTTGTAGATCATCTAGTCCTGAGTTATCATTTTCATAACCTGGATCACCATAAAAACTATGCCCAGGAAGGTGTGTGTCAGTAATATGAATAAAATAATAATCATCCTTAAACTGATTTATCACTTTAACTGCATTTTTAACATCATCCGTTAAACCCCCCGAAGCTGTAACTCTCATATCATATAATTCATATAAATCCACCGCAGGTATCGTTGTAGTCAAAGTCCATTTATCCAGACTGCTATTATACTCAGCCTGATTTACTTCTACAGGAACAGTAATGTCATTATAAAATAATTCAACATTCCAGTCAGTTGCTGATTCAGGTGCGAAACACTCAATATCCATTTCTTGATGCGGAACCACAATAGAAGGAATATTTAACAAGGGCCTTTGAACAATTGTTAGTGTATCCGCTTGTGGTGTATTACATTCTTCGAATATACTTTGCAACTCACCAGAAAAATAATAGGAAAGATCGGAACCATTTACCAATGATGTTTGTAACTGGAAACCTGCATTTCCCGATGACAATGGTGTGAATCTTAGATTTATCAAAACTTCAATGCCGGAACAAATTGTGCTGCCTGTATAATTTAAAGTTATTACTCCACTTGCAGATTCTTCATTTACTGTACCAGATTCTGATATAGTACCTGTTTTATCAAATCCCACATATTGAAAAATAGCTTCATCATAGGTAAAACTTATCGAATAAGTACTAATAGCTTCAGATTGATTTAATATTGAGTTCTTTACCGGATAACTAAAAGTTCCACTTGTATTTACTGTTTCATCATCTGTAGATAACACAAAAGCACCAGCTTCAGATCGAAAGTCGTTAATATCTCTTGGTTGAACTGAAATTGAACCATAGTTAATTCCAATAACACCAACTATGCTCTCAAAAGGATAATTAATAGCTAATGGAAAACCTGATGCTTCTATGTTAAAAATTCCTGATCGAATTTCATTAGCTCCTGAGCCGTCATTAACCCAAAAATTACCATATGAATCATATGAACTGCTGACAAGACTATTGTTTATTTCAACTAATACTCCTTCATACTCTTCAGATGTTATTTCAGATGATGAAATAATAGTAGCATCGGGTAAGGTATTAGATGTACTTTTTATATCAAAATAAGTTAAATTTTTTATTTCAGTGTATCCATTATATTCATCAATTGTTCCAGAAATTAAAATACTATCACCAATGTTTGGTGAATAGTTATTATCGTACACAAACAATCCATTCCACGCTCCGCCAGTTGATGATGATATATAATATCTCCCTCCCAAATAGTTTATAGCAGTTACAATTCCACCTGTGGTTACTGCATCTCCATCAAAAAGTGAAGGGTAAGTACCATCACCAGCAACACTAGTATGTTGAATGTCATATATGCTTGTTTGTGAGCATATTACACTTGGTAATAAAATAAGAATTATTGCAAAAAAACTTTTCATAATATTAGTTTAAATATTAGACTCCAAAAATACTAATTAGTAAAACTATTTTTGATGTCTTGATGACATATAAAAAATTATTCTGCCACCATTAACTAAATCACTATGTAAAAGATATTTATTCTTAATCTCCTTATTATTTAGTAAGATTTTCTTAATGTAAACATTTTTTGCCTTTTGTTTCTCCACAACTATTTCAAGTTTTTTCCCTGATTCAAAATGTATGGTTGCTGATTTAACCAAAGGACTTCCAATAGCATACTGATCACTCCCCGGACAAACAGGATAAAAACCAAGTGCACTAAAAACATACCATGCCGACATTTGTCCTGCATCATCGTTGCCACACAAACCATCTTCGTTGTTTGAATACATTGTATTCATTATCATACGAACACGTTCCTGTGTTTTCCAAGCCTGGTTTGTCCAATTGTACAAATAAGGAATATGATGTCCTGGTTCATTCCCATGAACATAATTCCCAATGATACCATCTCTTGTAATATCTTCAGTATGGGCAAAGTTCTCATCACCAATTTCCATGGTAAACAATGAATCCAGATGTTGAACAAAAATGTCTTCTCCTCCCATCATTTGAATCATTTGCTCAGGTTGATGAGGTACATAGAGGCTATAATTCCATGCATTGCCTTCAATAAACCCCTGACCATGTGTGCTCAAGGTGTTAAAATCCTTTTCCCAGCTCCCATCAGAAAGTTTAGGTCTCATGAAACCTATGGATTTGTCATACACATTTTTAAAATTTTCTGATCGATTAATAAACTCATCATAAATAGTCTTTTTCTTTGCGAATTTTGCTATTTGGGCAATACACCAATCGTCGTATGCATATTCCAGTGTTTTTGAAACCGATGATGCGTTTTTATCTTCTGGTACAAACCCTAATCCCATATAATAGTCCAATCCATCATATGGTTTATAACTTGCAGTATTTACACATGCTTTAAGTAATTTATTAACATCAAAACCTTGCAGATTCCCTTTAAGCAGAGCATCTGCAATTACAGGTACACTATGATAACCAATCATACACCAGTTCTCGTTAGCATAATGCGACCAAACAGGCAACATATTATGAACACTTTGATTATAATGGACCATCATAGATTTAACCATATCAGCATTTCTGGCAGGCTGAATCAAATTAAACAATGGATGAAGTGCCCTATATGTATCCCACAAAGAGAAAACTGTATAATTTGTAAAATCCTGTGCATAATGATTATTCTGATCCAGACCACGATATGCATTATCAACATCCATATATGTTATTGGACTTAAAAAAGTATGATAAAGAGCCGTGTAAAATATCTGCTTATCTTGTAAAGTCATTGTTTCAACATCAATCTTCGCTAATTCATTATTCCATAGTTCTTGACTTTCATTTTTTAATTTTTTAAAATTCCAGTGTGGCACTTCAAATTTCATGTTTAGCAATGCGCCTTCGGTACTTACAGGAGATAAAGCAAATTTGATTTTTATTTTTTCATTTTCTTTGGTTTTAAAATCAAAATACACTCTTAAGTTCTTCCCGGCCATTTCAGGAAAATTCTTTGTTTCGTCAAATTTTCGCCAAAAACCTTTATAAATACTTTTATCAAACTTTTGCTGACCATACTGATAAAAAGGTTTCGAAAATGCCATAGCAAAATAAACAGTTCTTGTTCGAGCCCAACCTGTTGTTTGTCTGTAACCAGTAACTAAAGTGTCATTTTCTATTCTTACAAAGGTCCAAACGTTTTTCTCTTTATGGTTATAAATTCCGGAGATAAGATCTAATATAATATGTGCTTCATCCGATTCAGGAAAAGTATACTGATGAAATCCTACCCGATTAGAAGCTGTAAACTCAGCAACAATATTATAATCATCAAGTTTTACACTATAATATGCAGGCTCAGCAATTTCATTGTTATGTGAAAATCTAGAACGATATCCGTCATCCGGACTGTCTGAAGTTCCCGGATTTAATTTTAGTTTACCCAGTGTTGGCATAACCAGAAAATCGCCTAAATCGGAATGACCCGTTCCGCTAAAATGCGTATGACTAAATCCAACAATGGTATTGTCATCGTATTGATATCCAGAACAATATTTGTAAACATCTCCATTATATTTCCCATTTAATTCATATTGAACTGTATCTGTTTCCGGACTCAGTTGAACCATACCAAATGGCACTATGGCTCCTGGAAAAGTGTGACCCATATTCTTTGTCCCTACAAATGGGTTTACATATTGAATGTAGTTTTTTACATCCTGTGAATTGCAAATAAGTGCAAAAAACAAGAGTCCAAACAATAAACTATTTCTTTTCATAAGATCACCTTTATTTTGTAAGACCCATATTTTTTAATCTTCTGTTTTTATTTCAGTCTTAACTATCATTAAATGTATAATCCCAAATAATATTATGAATGCTCCAGTAGTATAGGCTGCTAAATCAAATGTCTCTTTAAAGTAATATCCTATTATACTTCCAGATAAAACAATTAAAACTCCCAAAACAGCAAATGTCGGCATTTGATATGCCCACACAAAAGGTAAATAATGAGCTCCTATTAAAACGGAAAATGCGGGGAAAAACCAATTAATATTATATTGGCATGCCATAAATACGAGTGGTACACTCAATGGAATTGTAAAACTTAATAATGGAAATAACTTTGCCAGATTATTATCTTCACTCATTTTATTTTGAGCTTTCATCAATTTGCGAATTAGCTCCCCAATGGGGAAATTTATTGCAGTAGCAAAAAAGAAAAATAATATAGCCGTAATTGTTGATGTAAAATTTGAAATAACTCCACTTAATATCCATAAGGTTCCTACAGTAATTGAATGTGGAGCTGCAGCCAGATATGTTTGTCTAAATTCTGTGTGCTTATTCATCATAATAGTATGTTTAAAATTCTGTTAAAGATATTCATTTTACATTATTTAATTTATGCAAACGATCATTGTTATTAACATCTAAGTATTATTATTTATTTCTTAATGTTGGTTAATATCATTTGTATTTTCTTTCATTTACAATAAATATTGATATATTTAGGATGCCTAATTTGAAAGTTCAATCTAAATGAAACCTATTAAAACCCTTCTTTTCCTGATTATTGTTTTCATTGTACTTTCATTATTATCCCTTGTAATTCCGGCAGAAGGTATTCAAATTGGGAATAGCTTTAAATTACGTTTCCCGGATATTAATAACATAATAAAACCTAAAAGTCACGAACAAGCCGATATATCTGACATTCTTGCATATCATCAATCTGATATCGTTGAAGATATAAAAAATATTGTTTCCGACAGCATAACTTCCTTGAAAGATTCAATTACTAATATAGCCGACACTACCAATCTTTCATTAAAACAAGATTCAACGATTATTAAAGATTCTACACGCACTGATAAGCCCTTAATACAACCAGGAAAAATTAGACAACACCTTGAATATCCGGAGAATGATAAAAAAATACTTTATCCTTTCTTTAATCATTTGAATAATCTCAAATCTTCGGGTGAATTAATTCGTATTCTGCATTATGGTGATTCTCAAATTGAAGGAGACAGAATTACATCATACATTCGTAATGAGTTACAAAAGCAATTTGGTGGTTCTGGTATTGGCATGTTTGCTCCTGTTTTAATTAAGGGAACCAATATCTCGATGAAACATAAGTTGGATGGAACCTGGGAACGTTATACTTATCAAAGCATTAAAAAAGGAAATATATTCCATAAAAGATTAGGAGCATTAATGAGTTTTGGCAGATTTGTTCCTACTAATGCCAGCAATGATAAAATGTATCAGGGAGAAATTACCTTGGAAAAATCAAATTTAACCTACCAAAAAACAAGAGAGTTTAAGCAATGTAGAGTTTTTTATGGATATAACGACGGGCCTTTTATTGCTGAACTAAAATATAAAGACCAAACGATTGATGCTGAGATAATTACTGTTTCAAGACAACTTAATACAATTACATGGAACACAAATAAAGCATTAGACCAGATTACTATAAGCTTTAAAGGTGAAGACAGTCCGGATATTTATGCAATAGCTCTTGACGATTACAAAGGTGTGGCTGTGGATAATATCCCTTTACGTGGTAGCAGTGGAACTGATTTTACAAAAACTGACCTTGCTTTTTTAAGATCAATGTACCAACGATTAAATGTAAAACTGATTATTATGGAGTTCGGTGTTAACCTGGTTCCATATATTCGAAATGACTATTCATATTACGAAAAACAGTTTTACAAACAACTTAAAACCTTAAAAAGTCTTCGACCCGATATTTCAATTATAGTCGTTGGCGTTTCCGATATGTCGCAGAATGCAAACGGACAATATGTTTCGTATCCAAACATTGAAAAAATACGCGAAGCTCAGAAGAGCGCTGCCTTTAAGGCGGGATGCGCTTTTTGGGACATGTACGAAGCCATGGGTGGTAAAAACTCCATGCCTGCCTGGGTAAATGCCGATCCTGCTTTGGCAAGACCAGATTTCACCCATTTCTCGTGGAAAGGTTCAATTGTAATATCAAAGATGTTTTACGAAGCATTAATAAACGATTATAACGAATATTTAAAGAGTTTAAAATAAATGAGCGTATCAAAAAATATACTACTGATTCTTTTCACTTTGGCATTGCTGAAACAAAGCATTTCCCAAAATAACTGCGATACGCTTTCATTTATTAATTGCGCTTTAAACGAAATTGATATATAGTTAACAAATAAATTGTGAATCATTA
Organism: uncultured Bacteroidales bacterium; assembly: GCA_964587535.1. GTDB lineage: Bacteria > Bacteroidota > Bacteroidia > Bacteroidales > UBA12077 > UBA12077. The sequence continues at coordinate 1,351 of CAZPMA010000048.1, read as the reverse complement.
AAAGAAAAATTTTCAAAAAAAATGTTTGTAATTACGATTAAAACGTGTATATTATATGTATAATATTTTAGTAAGAAAGGATGGGTAAGGAAATGGCAATAGAATTATGTCCCCGATGCCAGTTAAACTATGTCAAGCCCGGAATGAAATATTGTAAAATTTGCATGAATGATTTCAAAGATATAGATAACAAGAGGGAAATATGCCCTATGTGTGGTGAAAATCCATTGGAAGAAAACGAAGATCTATGTGCACAATGTCTGGAACAGCGCATCGAGATGAGCGGATACACAATAGAGGATGGGAATGTGCAGGAGGATACTGAATCCGGTGATGACGAATATGATGGCATGAGAGTAATGGATTTGGATGAGGAAGCACCGGACGATATGAAGGATGATTTTGACGGATAATAATACAAAAGTTTTTGCAATAGCTGATTTACACCTGGCAGGCAGCCAAGATAAGCCTATGGGTATTTTCGGTGAACATTGGGATAATCACTGGGATAAGATAAAGCAAAACTGGATAGATAATATATCAAATGATGATATTGTTATAATTCCCGGTGATATTTCATGGGCCATGAGCCTAGATGACGCAAAGATTGATATAGAAGAGCTGGCAGCATTGCCTGGGCAGCAGGTATTTATAAAAGGGAATCATGACTATTGGTGGTCATCCTACACAAAGGTAAGTAATATTCTGTCTGCTAAACAGCATATAATACAAAATACAGCTGTAAAGATAAATGAAGTTGTTATAGCAGGTACCAGAGGCTGGCTTTGTCCTAACTCCCAGGAGTATAAGGAAAAGGATGAAAAGGTATATAAGCGAGAGGCCATAAGGCTGGAGTTATCTCTGGATGAGGCGGCAAAGCGGATGGATGAAAATTCAACATTAATAGCGGTTATGCACTATCCTCCATTTTCACCAGACAAAGAGCCCACATTGTTTACTGAAATTCTTGAAAAACATTCGCCTGCCTGTGTTATTTTCGGTCATATACATTCAAGGAATATGGCAAAAAAATATGAAGTTCAATTAAATGGAATAAAATATATTATGACAGCATGCGATTATATAGACTTTATACCTAAAAGAGTAAAATAAAAGAGACTTAAAAAAGTCCCTTTTTTGTTGTTCAAATTTTTTTAGTGAATATCTTTATGATTAAAATCTTTCTCTCCGGTTTTATATGGCTCAATATAATGATAATCACCCTTTAACACATATTTATAGGTCATCAGCCCTTCAATGCCCACAGGACCTCTAGCATGGATTTTTGATGTAGATATACCAACCTCTGCACCAAAGCCGTATACAAATCCGTCTGCAAACCGTGACGATG
>CAZPMA010000047.1:10826-22406 GCA_964587535.1 uncultured Bacteroidales bacterium | reverse complement strand
CTATGTTAAAACACGAATCGAACAATGGAATTGAGATATTATCATTTGACAATGTCAATAAACTTAATATTTTGATTGCCCAGTCTTTAAAAGAAGAAGTTGCTCAATATTTAACCAAAGCAAATACGAAACTTATATTAAATCTTAATGGTGTTGAGTATGTTGACAGTTCTGGTTTTGGTGCTTTGCTTTCAATTTTGAGAAATGCTAAAAATAATGATAGCCAGTTCAAAATTTGTCGCGTTGCTCCTGAAGTTATGGAATTAGTTAAATTACTTCAACTTCATAATGTTTTTGACATTTGTGATACCGTAGATGAATGCATCAATACATTTGAATAAAATATTAAAGCCGGTTATCCGGCTTTTTTTAATTTTTAAAAACTAAACTTTCTCCTTTTTTATCTATTACAATTTTTTCTTCTTTATTTATTGTATTTGCCAATATCTGCTTTGACAATTCGTTAAGAATTTCCTTTTGAATAATTCTTTTTACCGGTCTGGCCCCATAATGTGGATCGAATCCAATATTAGCAATCCAATTAATTGCATTTTCTGTTATTTCAATTTTAATGCCCTGAGTTTGTAAAATTTTACTTATTAATCCAAACTGTAAACGAACGATATCTTCAATTTCATTTTTAGTTAATGGACTAAACATTACTATTTCGTCTATTCTATTTACAAATTCGGGTCGGATTTGTTGTTTTAAAATAGTTATTACTTTGTTTTTGGTATCTTCAAGAACAATATCTTTATTAGAATTATTCATTTTTTCTATATTTTCTTGAATAATCTGTGATCCAATATTTGATGTCATAATAATAATTGTATTCTTGAAGTTTACATTACGGCCTTTATTATCCGTTAATCTACCATCATCCAACACCTGCAACAATACATTAAACACATCGGGGTGAGCTTTCTCGATTTCATCTAAAAGAATAACCGAATAAGGTTTTCTTCTGACAGCTTCGGTTAGTTGCCCACCTTCATCATAACCAACATATCCGGGAGGGGCACCCACTAATCTGGAAACAGAATGACGCTCTTGATATTCAGACATATCAATACGTGTCATCATATTTTCATCATCGAATAAGAATTCAGCTAATGCTTTAGCCAGCTCCGTTTTTCCCACACCTGTTGTTCCTAAAAAAATAAAGGATCCTATAGGCTTTTTTGCATCCTGCAAACCTGCACGACTCCTTCTAACTGCATCGGCAACCGCAATAATGGCTTCATCCTGACCAACAACTCTTTTGTGCAACTCATTTTCTAAACTCAACAGTTTTTCACGTTCTGTTTGTAACATTTTACTAACAGGAATCCCTGTCCACTTTGCAACAACTTCAGCGATATCGTCACTGGTAACTTCTTCTTTGATCATCGAATCATTAGCCTGAATCTTAATAAATTCTTTTTCTAATGCTTCGACCTGTGCATTTGCTTCTTTAATTTTGCCATAGCGAATTTCAGCCACTCTCCCATAATCTCCTTCTCTTTCTGCCTGATCTGCTTCCAGTTTGTATTTTTCGATTAATTCCTTATTATTCTGTATTTGATTTACAACAGACTTTTCATTTTCCCACTTTGCACGCATTTTATTTCTTTCATCAGAAAGATTAGCAATAATTTTACTTAATTCTGATACTTTTATTTTATCTCCTTCGCGTTTAATTGCTTCACGCTCAATCTCCAATTGCTTTATCTTTCTTTCAATTTCATCAATACTTTCAGGAACTGAATTAATCTCTAAACGAAGTTTAGATGCAGCTTCATCTATCAAATCAATCGCTTTATCAGGTAAGAAACGATCTGAAATATAGCGTTGGGATAATTCAACCGCTGTTATTAATGCATCATCTTTAATCCTAACTTTATGATGATTCTCATAACGTTCTTTCAAGCCACGTAAAATAGAAACTGCACTAACCGTATCAGGCTCATTAACCATAACTTTTTGAAAACGACGTTCCAATGCCTTATCATTCTCGAAATACTTTTGATATTCATTTAAAGTTGTTGCCCCCACAGCTCTTAATTCTCCCCTAGCTAAAGCAGGTTTTAAAATATTTGCTGCATCCATGGCCCCTTCACTTTTCCCTGCACCAACCAAAGTGTGTATTTCATCAATAAATAAAACGATATCTCCATCAGATGATACTACTTCTTTAACAACAGATTTCAATCTTTCTTCGAACTCCCCTTTATATTTTGCTCCTGCTATTAGTGCACCCATATCTAATGCATAAATTTGCTTACTAACTAAATTTTCCGGCACATCACCGCTTAAGATACGGTGAGCAATACCTTCAGCGATTGCTGTTTTACCAACACCAGGTTCTCCAATCAAAATCGGGTTATTTTTTGTTCTACGCGATAATATTTGTAATACACGACGAATTTCATCATCACGGCCAATTACCGGATCTAGTTTTCCTGCTCTTGCCTGTTCAATTAAATTAACTGCAAAACGGTTTAATGAATTGTAGGTATCTTCTGCCGTTTGACTGTCAACCTTCGATCCTTTTCGCAAATCCTTAATCGCCAATTTTAATTCCTTTTCGGTAATGCCATTGTCCTTCATTAGTTGAGAAACGCTATCATCTGATAAAAGAATTCCTAATAACAAATGCTCAATAGAAATAAATTGATCTCCCATTTCCTTGGAAATGTTTATTGCCTTTTGAACAGATTTGTTTGCATCTTTTGATAAGTATGGATCACCACCGCTCACTTTTGGATATGATTCTAACATCTTATCAAGCACCTGCTGGAATGTAACAGGATTTACATTTAACTTTTTAAGTAAAAATGTTGAAATATTTTCTCCCTGCGACAAGATTCCTTTTAATAAATGAGCATTCTCCACCGCTTGTTGGCCATAAGCCTGAGCAATTACAAAAGCCTGATTCAAAGCTTCTTGCGATTTTATTGTGAAATTATCTAGTTTCATATTTTTCTAATTATCTATTTACTTAATGCTTTCAAATCAGTTGCCATTTTTAATATACTATGCATGTGTGGTCATTTTGTCCGATTTATCAAATTTTTTATGTCATTTTGTCCTTATTAATTCCAACCTAAGTCTATTTGGATATAACTATGATTTCATATACTTTTAAATTTTAGATTAAAACACGATTAACTAGTAACTGAATTTAGGTATGTTATTATGAACTATGATTTACTTAATATGATCATTCTAGAAGAACAGGAAGAGTTCTATACCATAAAGTTATGTAGAGAAAGTGATTCATGCAAAATACAGTTTTCACCTAAAAGCAAAGAACTTAAATATGTTGAAAACTCATCATTAACACAATATATCAAGCTAAGGGAATTTCAGTTGCGTAAAATATTGCATAATAAACGTCCGAAAAGTTTTTATAAAGGATTTGAGCTTAAATTTGTATTGCACGATGGATTACCGGATGTTGATTTTTATGATAGAACAAAAATAACCATTCTGAATAATTTTAATAATGAGTTTGAAGTTTCAAAATCAGATACAAAAACGGATAACATTCCTGAACTTTTTACCGACGGTTCATTTAATCAAGAGAAAAATATCGGCGGCCTTGCAATTCTAATTAAAATAAATGATGAAAGATACCTCCACCAAGTTAAGACAAAAGCAAAAGGAAACAACATCATTGAGCTTTTGGCAGTAATTAAAGGCCTGGAATACCTGAAAAATCATAAAAGAATAAGAATAATAACTGATAGCCAGTATGTTATTAAAGGAATAACAGAATGGCTTCCGATTTGGAAGATGAATAATTTTTATACAGCTAACGGAACACAAGCTAAGAATATTAAAGAGTGGGAAAAAGCTGATAAATTAATCGAGAATAAGTACATTGAATTTGAATGGGTAAAATCACATTCTGAGCATTTTGAAAATACCATTTGTGATATGAAAGCAAAATCAATAACAAAAGAATAACTATGAAGAAGATTAATAAAAAACCAACAACTCTGGTATATCCTGTACCTGCTGCACTGGTAAGTTGCGGTTCTAAACCAAAAGAGTTTAATATCATCTCTATTGCATGGACAGGAACAATAAATTCTGATCCGCCAATGTGTTATGTTTCAGTTAGAAAGAACAGATATTCATATGATATTATAAAACGAAACATGGAATTTGTCATCAATTATCCAACAAAAGATTTGGTGTATGAAGTGGATTTCTGTGGCCGACATTCCGGAAAAGATATAAATAAGTTTGAGAAATTAAATCTGACACCTGTAAAAGGCCAAAATATTTCTTCAGTTATCATTAATGAATCACCTGTAAACATTGAATGTAAAGTAACAGAAATAAAAGAGCTGGGATCACACGACATGTTTCTTGCCGAAATTGTAAACATACAAGTATCTGAAGATTATGTGGATAGAGATACAAATGCTATCAGATTAATAAATTCAGAACTGATTGCCTATTCTCATGGTAAATATATACAATTAGGTGAGATTTTAGCCCAGGCAGGATTCTCATTAAAAAACCAAAAATAAAAATAAGTTATTAATTCAATAGTTAAATATTTCTCTTTTTTTGGATATCATTTTTATGCCAAAAAATTTATCTTACTTTTGCTGTGCCTGAAAAATATCACATCATGAAAAGATCAAGAATTATACTGTTTATTTCAATCACACTATTATTAACATCATGTGCAAGTTCAAAACTTACAAGTGAAGGAAACGAAGCATTTAGTAAGGGAAATTACAAAGAAGCTTTAATATCATATGATCAGCTAATTGAAAGTAAGGAAAGTACAAACAAGAAGGCATCAGCACTTGTTTATGCAAATGCAGGTAAAGCTGCTTATAAACTAAATGAAATTGAGAAAGCACAAAAATATCTGGAATCTGCAAAAGGACTAGGATATTCATCGGAAGATTTATATGCTACACTTGCTAATGTTTATAAAAAGATTGATAATTTATCAAAAGAAATAACTGTATTAGAAAATTATCGTGAAAAATATCCTGAAGGAAAATTAATTAATCCCATTACAGCAAGATTAATGGAAACCTATGTAGAAAGTGCCAACTGGGATTACGGGCTTGCTTTGTGGGATAATCTGGATGCTCCGATGAAATCTGATGTTAATTTATTAAAAGGCTATTTACTGATTAACAAAGGACTTAATAATAATGAGAAATGCATTGAGCTTGCCAAAGAAATTGACAAAATAGAACCTAACAGTATTGTTGTTATGGAATATTATGCAGAAAAATATTTTTGGGATGCAGAAAACTTATATGTTACAGAAATGAATGCATATAAGAAAAAAAGAACAAGTAGTCAGTATAAAAAATTATTAAAAGCTTTAGATCAAGTTTGGCCAAACTACCAAAAATCAAGAGATTTATTTCTTAAGTTATATAAAATAGACCCAAAACCTGAATATGCAAAATATTTAGGCAATATATACACTCGATATAAAGACGAGAAAAAAGCTGAATATTATTATAAAAGAGCAAATTAAGTTTTATAATATTCTGTATAAAAAAATCCTGCCGTTTATGGCAGGATTTTTTTATACAGAATAATAATTATGTTTCTATTTTTGGATTAATGGAGCATTAACATTTTTCAATTCTTTTTCCAGCGCTGGTATTTTAACATCAACAATCTCTTTTAGTTTTGGCATCAAATCTTCATATTGTTTTTTCGCTAAATCAAAGCTTCGTTTATGTGTTGGTGTTGGCCCATAGGTAGAAAATCCTGTTCCAGTTTGGGCTACATTTAGTCTGCTATAAATGGTTGGATTATTCTTAATACCAATTTTTGTCTTTGACTGCTGACCATAAAATTCTGTTTCCAAATCAAAAACTTCTTGTTTTAGTTTATAAATTTTAGCATTAAGTTCACCCGGCTCAACATTGGCACTTTTCAGAGCTTTTTCCATTGCTTCAGCAACTGAATGTGCCTTATTTAGCATATCAGAAGCAATTCCAACTTCTGCTCTAAATTCATCTAATTCTTTCCAGAAATCAGCTACTTCAATATAGTCAGCTCCTTTTAAAGCACCATCTCTTAATGGTTCAACAACAAACTCTACAGCTTCGCTTAAATTACTTACAATACCATCCATTTGTTTTGACAAAGTAACCGTATATTTCCCGGGTGCCACCATAGGTCCGCTTGGTTCCCATCTCTTGTTTTTTCCATCAGGATTTATTGATCTGGAAGAAGATCTTGTTAAATCCCATGCTACCCTATGAAACCCCTTATCTGTAGGTCCTTCAATCTTTCTGACAACATCTCCATTTTCATCCTTAACAGTTAACCAAATTACCGGTTTGTCTTCTTTCAGTTCATCTTCTAAAGCATCCCATCCTGGAAAAGGAATGTTTTTATTTTCTTTTGTAAGATTTTTTTCCTTCTCTTTTCGTATTTCACTATTTGTTTTATACTCCGCTCCAATATAATATGTAAAAACAGCCCCAAAGTCAGGATTAGGTGCAGTATAAAACTGAGCTCCCATAGATCCCTTTTCTCCGCCTCCAATTGGTCCGCCAGGAATATACCACCAGGCTTTTCTGGTTGGGAATAAGCTTGCTTCTTGTTTCAGCTGATTTTCAGAAACAAATCTTAATACAGAATAGTCATCAAATATAAAAAAGCTTCGTCCAAACGATGCTCCTACTAAATCATTCTCACGACGCTGTATTGCTAAATCTCTAAACGATATTGTTGGAATGTTGCCTGTTAGTTTTATCCATTTTTCACCACCATTGATGGTAAAATAAATTCCAAATTCAGTTGCAGCAAATAATAAATCAGACTTTTCATGATCCTGAACTAATCTCCAAACTAGAGTTCTTTCAGGAATATTTCCTTTTATGGAGTTCCATGTTTTACCTTTATCAGTACTCTTATACAAATAAGGATTAAAATCGCCATATTTATGATTATCTAAAGCTACATAAACTGTATTTGCATCATATAAATCTGCCTTAATATCGTTAACAAACGCTGTTTTTGGAACACCTGGTAATTCTTCAACATGAATCTTTCTCCATGATTCCCCTCCGTTTTCAGTTACCTGAATGTAACCATCGTCGGTACCAGCATATATAACACCTTCCTGAACAGGTGATTCAGCTAGTGAAGTAATTGTATTAAACACCGACATAGCATCATAATCCCAAGGTGAATCGTAACTCCAGGTTTTATCCATTATAGGTAAAGACATTCTTTCCTGTTTCTTTGTTAAATCACCTGAAATTGGTTTCCAGCTATCACCTCGATTATCAGAACGCCATACTCTGTGTGATGCATAATAAAGTCTTGTTGGCGAATGTGGACTTACTAAAATTGGCGCGTCCCAGTTAAATCTTTCAAACGATTCGCCTTCTTCTGGTTGTGGCTGTATATATACAATCTCTCTTGTCGTTCTGTCGGTTCTTACCAAATTTCCTTCCTGCCATTCTGCATAAACTATATCAGGATTTCCAGGTTCTGTTGCCGGTTGATGACCATCAGCAAATAAAACAACTTCCCAATCGGAATTACGTATTCCACTTTCATTATCAGTTCTTGAAGGACCACCTTGTGTGCTATTATCCTGCGTTCCGCCATAGATGTTATAAAAAGGCTCAGCATCATCTACTGCAACTTTATAAAATTGTGTAATTGGCAAATTTGGAATATATTTCCAATTCTTAGCATCATCAAAAGTTTCATAAATGCCACCATCGGTTCCAACCAATAAATAATTTGGGTCATCTTTTCTAAATGCTATAGAATGGTTATCTGAATGTTTAAATTCTTCTGTCATCTGGTTGAATGTCTTTCCGCCATCTTCTGAAACCTGAATTCTATAATCAACCAAATATATTTTATTGTATTTATAAGGACTAGCGTACAATTCCTGATAATAATGTGGGCCTGTTGCACCTGCAACAGCATTAGATTGTTTGCTCCAGCTTGCACCCTTATTCTCAGATTTATAAACTCCACCTGTACGTTTATCTAACTCAATAGCTGCATAAATAACATCAGGATTTTGTGGCGAAATTGTCAAACCAATTTTTCCCATATTCTCTTTTGGCAATCCTTTTGTTAATTTTTCCCATGATTCACCACCATTTTTTGACTTATATATCGCAGTTCCTGGTCCACCACCCATATAAGCAGCTATATTTCTGTGACGTTGCCATGTTGCAGCATATAAAACATCAGGATTTCTTGGATCAATAATAATATCTGTAGCCCCTACCCACTCATTATCTCCTAATGTTTGCTTCCATGTTCTTCCACCATCAGTTGTTTTATAAATTCCTCTCTCACCACCTTTATTCCATAAAGGCCCCTGAGCTGCAACCCACACAATTTCAGAATTTGTTGGATGAACAATAATTTTTGAAATATGTTGCGACTCTTTTAAACCCATATTTGTCCAACTATCACCACCATCTTCACTTTTATATATTCCATCCCCAAAACCAACATGCCTTCCTCCTACATTCTCTCCTGTTCCAATCCATACAACATTTGGATTACTTTCATCATAGCTTACACATCCAATGGAATAAGATTGTTGATTATCAAAAACCGGTTTCCAGGTTGTACCTGAATTCTCTGTTTTCCAAACACCACCAGATCCCACAGCTACTATCCATACATTATCATTCTGCGGATGAATAGCTATATCAGCAATTCTTCCAGACATAAAAGCTGGTCCTATATTTCGAAGTTTTAAACCAGCAAAAGTAGATTCATTAAAAAGATCTTCTGATTTCTTTTCCTGGCTAAAACCAAGAATAGAAATTAACATCATTAAAAATGTAAGTTTTAGGCTTGTTCTTTTCATCTTTAAAACATTTAATTTAATTTTTAACAGAATTGTCAATTAATATAAGACTGAACTATCAAACAAAAGTTTAATAAAACAAGATAAGCAAAATATGAAGTGTTAAAAACAATTGATATATGATTTTCAATTATTTAATATATTTACCTATATTCGCAATATTAGTTTAGAATGTACTCAAAATCATAGTTTGTTAACCTAACAATTAAACCAATGAAAAAAATTTTCTTCCTGTTAATAGGATTATTGTTTAGCTTATTAACAATTGCACAAAGTCCGCAAGGTATAAATTATCAAGCAGTTGTTAGAAACGAAAGTGGACAAGTAATATCAAATGATGATGTAACAATTGAAATTTCAATCTTACAAGGCACCATTAATGGAACTGCTATATTTACTGAAACTCATTACAAATCAACTAATTTACAAGGATTAGTAAATGTTATTATAGGTTCAATTAATAATGAAGATTTTCAACTAATTGATTGGGCAAATTCACCTTACTTTATTTCAGTAAAAGTAAACGGAAACCATATCGGAACTAATCAAATTTTAAGTGTCCCTTATGCATTATATGCAAATACTTCAGGAAATACTTTTAGTGGGGATTTTAATGATCTTACAAATGTTCCGGAAAATCTTGATACAGATAATTCTGATGATTTTGATGGTGATTTTAGTAACTTACAAAATATACCTGAACATCTTGATACTGATTCTACTAATGATTTTGACGGTGATTATAATAATCTAAAAAATAAACCTGTTTTTAATTTCTTTTGGGGAGATAAAGATCAGGATGGTTTCGGTGATGCATTTAAAGTAGTTTATACTCCTGAACCACCAGCTGGATTCATATCAAATTCTGATGATTGTGATGATGAAAATGAAAATGTTTACCCCGGGGCTAGCGAAATATGTGACAGATTAGACAATGATTGTGATGGAGAAATTGATGAAGAAGCTATTGATATGCAAATCTGGTTTCTGGATTCTGATTATGACGGATATGGTGATGTAGACAACTTTATAGAAAGCTGTTTTGGTGGAGAAAATTATGTTTTAAATTCTGATGATTGCGATGACTCAAACGATGCAATAAATCCTGATGCAGAAGAATTTTGTGATGGAATTGATAATAACTGTAATGGAGATGTTGACGATAATCCAAGTGATGCAACAGAATGGTTTCAGGACTTAGATAATGATGGTTATGGAAATTATGATGCAATAATACAAGCTTGCGAACAACCTGATGGTTATGTAGATATTCCTGAAGATTGCGATGATTCAGACCCTAATATAAATCCAGGAAGTGCTGAATACTGTGATGGAATTGACAACAACTGTAATGGTGCTATTGATGACGATGCCGTTGACGCAACTCATTGGTATATTGATATGGATAATGATGGATACGGATATGAAGAAGACTTTGGTTTTGTATTTTGCGAAATGCCTGATATAGAAGAATTTTCTTTTGTTGACAATAATTTAGATTGCGATGATGGTAATCCTGATATTTACCCCGGTGCTTCAGAAGTTCTTGATTGGATAGATAATGACTGTGACGGACTTGTTGATGAAGGAATTGAAACCTGTAATGATGGAATAATAAATGGTACAGAAACTGACGTTGATTGTGGAGGGGCATGTCAACCTTGTTCTGACGCAATGATGTGTAACGAAAACAATGATTGTGAGTCAGGAATATGCATTGGTGGTATTTGTATTCAGGCTACTTGCGATGATGGTGTCCAGAATGGTTTAGAAACTGGTGTTGATTGTGGAGGACCAGAGTGTGCACCTTGCATTATTGATTCAGACGAAGATGGCCTTCTTGATTTTGAAGATAATTGCCCTTATGCTCCTAATCCTGAACAAGAAGATATGGATGCTGACGGCGTTGGCGACGAATGTGATAACTGTATGGATGTTCCAAATCCTGAACAAATTGATGAAAACGAAAATGGAATTGGTGATGCCTGCGAAGAAATAATAAATTGCCTTACTAATGCTGATTGTCCTGCCGGAATGATTTGCGGTGTAGATAACCAATGCGAATATGATGATGCTGATTTTGATGGCTATCCTTCTGATATGGATTGTGACGATTATAATCCAGATGTTAATCCTGGTGCCGTAGAAGTGTGGTATGATGGAACAGACCAAAACTGTGATGAATGGAATGATTTTGATCAGGATCAGGATGGTTTTGTTATGGAAGGATTTGAAATGATGGCTGGAGGAACATCGCCTGAAGGTGGAGATTGCGACGATACTAATCCGGAAATCAATCCCTGGGGTGAAGATATTCCTGGCGATGGAATCGATCAGGACTGTGATGGTATGGATGGTACAAGTGGCAGCGAATGCGGAAATGGAACTTGCGATGCTGGAGAAGACTGCTTATCATGTCCTTCTGATTGCCCTTGCGATGAAGATTTAGATGGTGATGGCTTTACTTCTGATGTAGACTGCGATGATGAAGATCCGATGATAAACCCTGAAGCAGAAGAAATTATTGGTGATGGTGTTGATAATGATTGTGATGGATTAATCGACGAAGAAATTGAAATTTGTGATGATGATATGGATAATGATGGTGACGGTTTAACAGACTGTGATGACCCTGACTGTGCCGGTCAATGTGGAACTGCTGACAGTGATGACGATGGTATTCTTGATCTTGAAGATAATTGCCCTTATGCTCCTAATCCTGAACAAGAAGATATGGATGCTGA
>CAZPMA010000047.1:0-10726 GCA_964587535.1 uncultured Bacteroidales bacterium | reverse complement strand
TTGAAGATAATTGCCCTTATGCTCCTAATCCTGAACAAGAAGATATGGATGCTGACGGCGTTGGCGACGAATGTGATAACTGTATGGATGTTCCAAATCCTGAACAAATTGATGAAAACGAAAATGGAATTGGTGATGCCTGCGAAGAAATAATAAATTGCCTTACTAATGCTGATTGTCCTGCCGGAATGATTTGCGGTGTAGATAACCAATGCGAATATGATGATGCTGATTTTGATGGCTATCCTTCTGATATGGATTGTGACGATTATAATCCAGATGTTAATCCTGGTGCCGTAGAAGTGTGGTATGATGGAACAGACCAAAACTGTGATGAATGGAATGATTTTGATCAGGATCAGGATGGTTTTGTTATGGAAGGATTTGAAATGATGGCTGGAGGAACATCGCCTGAAGGTGGAGATTGCGACGATACTAATCCGGAAATCAATCCCTGGGGTGAAGATATTCCTGGCGATGGAATCGATCAGGACTGTGATGGTATGGATGGTACAAGTGGCAGCGAATGCGGAAATGGAACTTGCGATGCTGGAGAAGACTGCTTATCATGTCCTTCTGATTGCCCTTGCGATGAAGATTTAGATGGTGATGGCTTTACTTCTGATGTGGACTGCGATGATGAAGATCCGATGATAAACCCTGAAGCAGAAGATATTCCCGATGACGGAATTGATCAAGACTGTAATGGTGTTGATGCTACCATTTGTTATTTAGATATGGACCAGGATGGATTCGGAAATGCTAGTGGTTTTAATGTAATTGCTTTAGATGGTACCTGCGATATGGCAGAAAATGAATCAAACAATAGTAATGATTGTGATGATTCTGCTCAAGAAATAAACCCTGCAGAAATGGAAGTATGCGATGCTATAGATAATGATTGTAATGGAGTTGTTGATGACAACGCTGCAGATGCAATAGCTTGGTATGCTGATAATGATGCAGATGGTTATGGCTCTGCTGATGATGTAATTTTTGCATGTGAAAATCCTGGTGGTTATGTAGATAACGATCTAGATTGCGACGACCAAAATGCCAGTGTTTTCCCGGGAGCTATTGAGATTTGTGCTAATGGTGTCGACGAAAACTGCAATGGAGAAGTTGATGAAGGTCCATGTAGTAAATAATAATGAAAAATAAATCTTTTTGATAATATTGAAAGTCTTTCGAATTCGAAAGACTTTTTTTATATCCTTTTATGTTGCCATTTTCCTTTCTTTAAATATAAGAAAGAAATAGTACCAATACTTAACCCGTAAACAATCTCAACAGTCCAAACCAGTTCAATACTGGTATTGTTAATATTTACAAAAATGTATGTGTAGAACACATAAAGTAAAATAACAAAAGATTCAATAATGAATGAAACCATAGTCATTCCTGTTCCGGAAACTCCACTATAAAAAACAAAACCATATGCAATGCAGAATGATGAAATACTAACAACATAAAGAACCGGCAATGAGTCTCTAATTAAGTCTGTGTTATTTGTATAAATTGATAATATTAACTCTGGAAAACTGATATTTAATAACACCAAAAATAAGATCCCAAATAAACTAAGCTTTAAAATCTTTAGTACAATTGGCAATACTTCTTCTTTTCTATTATTCCCGATAACAAAACTAACCAGAGTATTAGTTGCCGAAGCAAACCCCCAAATAGGAATTAACATAACTACATAAACACTTCGAATAATATTGGAAATTGCTAATGAATGCTCACCCATCTTCTCAACAAAAAGAAAAAAGAAAAACCATCCAATAAATGAAATGAAATTTTGCATCATCATTGGAAATGAGACTTTTAGTATTCTGTTTAATAATTCCAGGTTAAATTTTTCAAACTTAAACAATCCAAAATATTTTAAATCTACAAACTTGAGTGTATAAATAACAAAGAAAATTAATGCAGAAACTTCAGCAATAACCGAAGCTATTGCAGCTCCTGCTATACCATATTCTGGAAAACCAAGATTTCCAAAAATCAACACATAGTCGAAAAACACATTAGTTATAGCCATAAAAACAGTTGTATACGTTATAACCTTAGTTCGGGCAATTCCTATATAAAAGGCTCTAAACCCAAAATTTATATACGCAAAAAACAACCCAAATATTCTATAATCAAGATACTCAGTTGTTGCGAATACAATTTCCTTTGACTGGAGTACTTTGTTAAGAATAGCACTAATGTGTGGCGTAATACCAAAAACAATAACAATAGCCAATACGATTAAAAAATAATGAGAATGTTCTATTGTTTTACCAATTTCATATGGTTTATTTTCACCAAACCTTCTTGCAACAATTATCTGACTACCAATAGAAAAACCAAAACCCAACATGATTAATGTTAGATAAAAAACCCCTCCTATTGCAGCTGCTCCTAGCTCTATTTCCCCAACACGCCCTAAGAAAGCTGTATCAGTAACACTAATAACATTCTGAACAATGCTTCCTAAAATAATTGGATATGCTATTTTCCAAATCTCTTTATATGTAATTTTTGTTTTCAATTCAATTAGTCTAAGATAGAACTTACAAAAGTATGTAAATTATACTATTATCTTATAATCTATTATAATACTAACAGTATTTTTATTAAAGTTTATCAATCAAAAACCACTATTAAACAAATTTTAATCATAATCTTAAAAGCAATAAGTTTATCTTTGTATATTTGATAAGTAATGTTTAATTTAAACATCGAAAATCTATTTTCAATGCTTAAGAAAGAAATATATCATAAAATAATAACTACGATAGTTTTAATTACACTTGTAATATCTTGTAAGCAATATGTAAATAAAGATAAAACTGAACCACAACAAGCTAAAAGAGAAATTGACACATCAACAGTTTTAATAAAGTATAATAATACCTTATTTACATTACCTTCACCTTATCAAGCTACTCATACAATTAAAAAAAGTGACTTTAGCTTTAAAAAATCAATTGTGAATCCTGCGGATAATGTATCTAAATACACGACTAATTTTCAGAAAGCACTTAATGTTGGAATATATGGAACTGATTTGGGATATTTAAATATATATGATCAGGTTCCGGATGTGATATCATACTTTACTGTAATAAAAAAGCTTAGTCAGGAACTTGGAATTGAAAGTGCATTGCAAATAGAGATTATTGATAGAATAGAACAAAATATTGACAATCAGGATTCATTATTGTGTTTTCTTACAAGCACTTACAGGCAATTTGATTCTTATCTAAAATCTAACAATCGAAAAGAAGTAGGTGTACTAATACTTGCTGGAGGATGGATCGAAAGTTTATTTATCCTGTCGCAGGTTGCTTTAGAAAGTAATAATAGAATGGTTATCAACAGGCTTGGAGAACAAAAACACCCATTAAATAATTTAATTGAAATTCTTTCTCCATATTACTATAAATCAAAAGAATATGCAAGCATAATTGATTCTCTGGTAGATTTAGCATATGAATTTGATGGAATAATTTATACATATTCGTATGAAGCACCACAAATTGACACAAAAAATAAAATGACCATAATTAATAGTACTTCTAATGTTATTATCTCTGAATATCATTTAAAGACAATAGCTAACAAGATATCATCCATCAGAAATAATATTATCTATCAAAATTAAATACGTATGAAGTATTTCTTTATCATATTAAGCCTTGCAATAAGTTTTAATTTAAATGCACAAAATCAACCTAAAAAGAATTGTGCTGATTTATTAGACTCAGGATATATGAGTGATGGACAAGAATACATCGCAAAATTAGATGAAAATAATGTGGCCAAAATTTACACTACATTTTATGGTGGTAGTAAGTATAGAATTGTTGGATGTACTGATATTACCGAATATCCGCTTATTCTAACAGTATACGATACAGAAAAAAATCTTCTCTTTTGTAATAAAGATCACAATTATACTCCTTACTGGAACTTCACATTTGCTTCAACAATTGACTGTATTATTGAAATAGAATTTGACACGGAACAAATGTTAAAACAGGAAGTATTATTGTTAATTGGTTTTAAAGAAAAATAATCGTATTTTCGTTAGTATCATCAATTACCTGATATTTAATAAACCATGAGTGAGCAAATATTAAAAGCTTTAATGCAGCTATTCGCAATTATAGCTCATCCAACCAGCGAAGCAAAAGATCGCAGATCAATTGTTGAATCATTTCTTAAGAGACAGTTAAATCAAGAAACAGTAAAAGTATATCTCCAAGTTTTTGACGATTACTACTCAATGCATGAAGAAAAACTCAGCGAGAAAAGTAAGCGTAAAAAAAGAACATCTTCCAGCTCTGTCAGAGTTTTAAAAATATGTACACAAATAAACGAAGAACTAACACAAAGGCAAAAGCACGTTGTTCTGGTTCAATTATTAGAATTTGTTAAATCGGGAAAAGAATTAACAGAGCAAGAAATGGCTTTTGTAACAACTGTTGCGGATAGTTTCTATATTGAACAAGACGAGTACCAGGAAATTGAAAATTTTGTTTTTTTTGGTTCTAAAAAGATTCCTGATACAAGAAAGCTTTTATTAGTTGACAACAATGAAACTTTTGAACACGAGAACGTGTTCCATATGACAAATAAATCTCTTGAAGGACAATTAAGAGTATTAGAAGTTGCTTCAGCCAATATGTATTATATTAAGTATATTGGTAAGAGTGAGTTATATTTAAACGGTCAATTACTTGAACAAGAAAAAGTATATGTTCTAAATAATGGTGCATCGATACGTAATCCTAAAATCAAGCCAATTTATTATGGAGATATTATTAGTCAATTTAATGTTGATAGAATAAAATCAAGAATAGTATTTCAGGCAAGAGATATCGGATTCAAATTTAAATCAGGAGCAACAGGTTTACATACATTGAATTTTGCTGAAGAATCGGGTAAGTTAATTGGTATTATGGGAGCAAGTGGTGCCGGAAAATCAACACTCTTAAATGTACTAAATGGCTCATCATCTCCAACTTCGGGAGAAGTATTAATAAACGGAATAAATATACACACAGAAAAAGAAAAGATAGAAGGTATTATTGGTCATGTTTCTCAAGATGACCTATTAATAGAAGAACTTACTGTGTATCAAAATTTATATTTTAATGCTAAATTATGCTTTGACAATTATTCAGAAGAAGAATTAGAAAAAGCCGTATTGGATGTTTTAGAAAACTTAGGTTTATATGAAATTAGGGACATTGAAGTAGGAAGCCCTTTAAATAAAAAAATTAGTGGAGGACAAAGAAAAAGACTTAATATTGCCCTTGAATTAATTAGAGAACCGGCCGTTTTATTCCTTGATGAACCAACATCAGGATTATCATCCCGTGATTCAGAAAATATCTTAGACTTACTTAAAGAATTAACCTTAAAAGGAAAGCTTGTATTTGTTGTAATCCATCAACCATCATCAGACATATTTAAAATGTTTGATAAGCTTTTAATACTTGACAATGGTGGATACTTAATATATAATGGCGACCCTATTGACTCGATTATTTATTTTAAATCCAGCATTCAACATGCTAACTGGAGTGAAAGTGAATGCCATTGCTGTGGTAATGTAAATCCAGAGCAAATATTTAACATTATTGAAACCAAGGTGCTTGATGAATATGGCAACTTTACTAATGAAAGAAAGATATCACCAGGAGAATGGCGAGAAAATTTTGAAGAACAAGAAGAGAAGGAAAGAGAAGAAAATGAAGAGAAAGCTCAAAAAGTAGATCATCAGGTACCTGAAATATCATTTAAAACACCAAATAGAATTACACAGTTCCTGGTATTTGTAAAAAGAGATATCCTTTCAAAACTTGCTAATACACAATATCTTGTAATAAACCTGGCTGAAGCTCCATTACTTGCTTTCTTATTAGCTTATATTATTAAATATTATAATGTTAATGTAAGCAATCAATTTGGATACAGTTTAAGTGAAAATAGTAATTTGCCCGTATATATATTTATGGCAGTTATTGTTGGATTATTTATAGGATTGACTGTTAGTGCCGAAGAAATTATAAAAGACAGAAAAATACTTAAACGTGAAAAATTTCTTAATCTAAGCTGGGGAAGTTATTTATCATCTAAAATAGCTGTTCAGTTTAGCATATCAGCAATTCAATCATTCTTGTTTGTAATGATTGGAAATTCAATCATGGAAATTAAAGGAATGTATCTGGAATATTGGTTAGTTTTATTTAGCGCATGGTGTTTTTCTAATATTTTGGGACTTGTTATTTCTGATAGTTTCAAAACGGTTATTACTATTTATATCTTAATCCCATTTTTAATTATTCCTCAGTTAATTTTAAGTGGTATCATTGTTAAGTTTGAAAAATTAAATCCTAACATTTCTAACCCAAGAAATATTCCTATATACGGTGAAATTATTACTGCAAGATGGGCTTACGAAGCTTTAGCGGTATATCAATACAAAGAAAATGATTACGAAAAGCTATTTTATGGGTACGATAAAGCCATGAGTATCGCGGATTTTAAGAAAAACTATTGGATTAGAACATTAAATAATAAAGTCTCATATATTGAGAGAAATTTAAATAATGAAGAAAAACAAGTCGAGTTATTAGATAATATTGATTTATTAAGGAATGAAATGATTCAAGAGTTAGAATCTGAATCAGGAAAAATTGTAAAATTTTCGTCAATCGACAAATTATATAGAGATAAAATAGATGCTGAAACAATACAAGAGCTTAAGAATTATTTAAATATATTAAACAAGTATTATATCCAACTATATAATAAAGCAAATGGTTTAAAAGATAAATTAGTATCTCAGTTACAAAATACTCCAGCTGCCAGAGAAGAATTTATGAAACTTAAAAGAGAACATTTTAATGAGAACTTATATGATTTATTAAAGAACTCAAATGAAATTAATAGAATAATTGAATATAAAGGACAGTTGTTTCAAAAGATAGACCCAATTTATTTAGACCCACAAAACAAATTTATTAA
This sequence comes from uncultured Bacteroidales bacterium, assembly GCA_964587535.1. Classification (GTDB taxonomy): domain Bacteria; phylum Bacteroidota; class Bacteroidia; order Bacteroidales; family UBA12077; genus UBA12077. The sequence continues at coordinate 3,697 of CAZPMA010000047.1, read as the reverse complement.
AGCACATTTTTATGCACCAAGGAAGCAGTTGTTTGGTAGGTATTTCGAAACTTTCTGGGTGAATATTATTGTAGTATGGGTTATGGCTATTCTCCTATATTTTGTTCTCTATTTTAGGCTACTAAGAAGAGCTTTAGAGTTTTTCGAACAAAAGAGATTTTTTAAAAAATAAGTTTAAAAAATAGCATAATAAAAAGACCTATTTTACAAATAGGTCTTTTTTATATATTATTATGGAAGCAATAGATAATCTAAAGCTACATATATTATTATGTTATTCTAGAAACTAATCAACTACCTCAATCATTTTAAATGGTATACGAATAATTGATTCATAATCTTCACCAGCTTCCAACATATCTTCATCATCTTCTTCATAATACCAATTAATAATTACATCATTTTTAGCCTTTTTAATAGCTTCTAATTTTTTAAATACATCTAATATACATTTAGATGAACTAGTATTAAAATATTCTAATTGTATATTAACTGTAGTTAACTTTTGTGGTCCTTTAGAGTATTCTTCTAACCACTCAACTAGCGGGCGATAGAATTCTATTGAATTTTCAGGGATTGATCTTCCTTTGATTTCAATTATTCCTGTATCCACATTAAAATTAACTGTTGGCGTTTTTGGAGTTCCTTCAATTGAAATTGATTCCATATTATAAGTATTTAAGATTTTTTATTTATTCAATAACTACATTCATTCTAAAAAAAGAATAATCATTGTCATAATTGTCGAAATTATAATCAACATTTCCATCTGTTCTTCTGGCAATATCTATTAATCCTAATCCACCCCCACCTTTATCAGAAAATTTTTGATTATTCAATACAAATTTATATAATTCTTTTAATTCTTCTTTTGATAAAGATTTAATCTTATCAAATCGTTCTTTTAACTTATTAATTTTATCGTTTTTAATAAAGTTTCCCGTTCTGATTATATATGATTCTTCATTTTTACATATAACAAAAATCCCAAAATGAACATCAACATTACCATTAATTGAATCTGGCAAATCATCAACATGATGATATAAGTTTTGCAAACTCTCTACTAAAATGTTATATATTCTTTTTTTCGTTCCGGATTTCTGGATTACGTGATCAAGCTTGGTTTCTACAACACCAAGCACATTAGTTATTAATTCAGCAGTAATACTTCCTTTATATGAAAGAAGCACTTCTCCTGTATTCATTTCTTCGTAAAGCTCTTCAATGTTAAAGCTCATATGGGCTTTATAGTTTATTTCTATATCAAGTTGTATAAATTTATAACTTTTTTCTACTTAAACCAAATATTCTTAAAAATTGGTTCAATATTAAAAGAAATCTTTTTGCCACCTATATAGACTAGTTTTAAAAATTAATAATACAATATATTAATTACTAAAAATAAGCAAGTAAATATTGTAAACAAAATTTTTTTTTTAATCGTATCAAATTTATTAATGAATGCATGGTTTTATTATTTAAACGATTATTTCTTTGTTTGATTCTTTGATTTTATGCTTCCTTTATAGATAGAATATTCAAGAAATTTACATTCTAAAGCACCATTATAAAGTGTCATTTTTTTAGACGGATGTAATCCTATATTTTTTATGGCATCGAAATTATTACTTATTAGCCAAATATGATATCCCTGATAAGATTGTTTAAACCTATCGCCAAGCACCTTATAGAAACTATTAATTTCATTTTTCTTCATTCTTTCACCATAAGGTGGGTTTGTTACAACAAATCCCTTTTTATCATCTGGTGGATTATAATTTTCAATTGGCTTAACAGTAAGACTGATCTTTTTATTTAAGGCGGCATTATCGATATTTTCTTTTGCAATTCTTATTGCAATTTCCGAAACATCTGATCCCATAATCTTTCCTTCAAATTTTTTCTCTTCATGCTCTTCTTCATAAATTTCTTCAAAAAGGTCGGCATCAAAATCTAACCATGTTTCGAATCCGAATTTTTTTTTATAAATCCCGGGCGGAATATTATAAGCAATCATCGCTGCTTCGATAAGTAAGGTTCCAGATCCACACATGGGGTCAATAAAATCACTTTGTTTATCCCATCCTGATAATAATATCATACCAGCAGCAAGTACCTCATTTAATGGTGCTTTATTGGTTTTTATTCTATAACCACGCTTGTGTAACGAATCACCTGAACTATCCAGTAAAATACTGCATTTGTGTTCTGAAATGTGCACACTAATTCTTACATCAGGATCATCAAGTTCAACATAAGGTCTTTTCCCATATTTATCTCGAAATTGATCAACTATTGCGTCCTTAATCTTTAAAGCAACATATTTGGAATGTGAAAATAATCGTGAATAAACAACACTATCAACGGCAAATGTATTTTTAATTTTAAAATATTGTTCCCAGTCTATTTTTTTTATTTCATCATAAAGCTCTTGTTCATTTGTAGCTTCAAACTCAGCAATTGGTTTTAATATGCGCAATGCTGTTCTTAAGTGAAAGTTAGCTTTATACAATAATTCTTTATTGCCTTCAAATTCAACTGCCCGAACAACTTTGTTTACATTCAAAGCTCCTAATTGATTCAATTCTTCAGCCAAAACATCTTCTAAGCCTTTAAATGTTTTAGCTACCATTTTAAAGTTATTATTACTATTTCCCACTGTTTTATTTTTCTAAAAAATTATTTACAATTTTTAAAGCATTCTGAAATCTAATATCTCCTGTTCCAGTTACAATTTCATAATTAAAACCGTAATTTTCAAGTTCATTTCTATAAATGCTAAATAATTTATCTCTCATTTCTCCACCATTTTCTCTTACCGGATCTTCAATCCAGGGAATTTCAGTATCACATAATAAATATAGATCAATATGGCTATTATTTACACTTTCTTCGAGCCATTTAGGTTGCTTTTGATAAACAACCTGAAACCATACCTTTGTGATAATCAAAAAGGTATCATAAAATAAAATATTCTCTGCTTTATTTAAGTACTGCTTTTCAAGTTCTAATTGTTTTTTAGCAATCTTTTCAACATCAGAATAATTGTAATTCCTGTCAAGGTTTTCAATATATTCTCTAGCATATTCAGGTACATGTACTGTATTAAAATGACGAGCTAAAAATTCAGTCAGTTCAGTCTTCCCGGTCGACTCTGGGCCAATAATTACAATTCGTTTTATTCCGTTTGTAATGATTTTTTCCATTGAATATATCCAATTATTGCTAAAATAGTATATACTGCCATTAAGATTAATGGTCCATATATTTCTTTATAAATATATAAACCCACAGATATTGCATCCACAATTATCCAGATTAACCAATGCTCTATTAATTTGCGAGCTAACATCCATGTGGCCACAAAGCTGGCAGCGGTTGTGAAGGCGTCCCAATATGGGATATCAGAATCTGTATAATTTACTAATATATATGCTATTATTACAAATAATAATACAGTTGTAATAAATAATATTATTCCCTGTTTTACATTTGTCCGACTAATTTTAAGATCGTTATGCTTTTTACTCTTTCCACCATATAACCAATTTAACCAACCATATATGCTAACAAAAACATAGTATACCTGCAATCCCATATCGGCATATACTTTTGAAATAAAAAACACGTAAACAAGTAAAGCTGAACTGATTAATCCTGTTATCCAGCACCATATATTCTCTTTAACAGAAAG
>CAZPMA010000046.1:0-22866 GCA_964587535.1 uncultured Bacteroidales bacterium | reverse complement strand
TATAATGAAATTAATCCTGACTTTAATCCTGATTTAGATGGCAAAAAGTATTTGTCGGTTTTTAATTCATTTGAATGGATGTTAGAAAAAGAAATGATAAATAAAGCATTTAAAACAGGAGAATTATTAAAATCTAAATTTACTAACTAAACAAAATAATCATGTACAACAAATACAAGTATACTTGTCCTAAATGTGGCAGTCGCCAGTATGAAATGGGCGAGATTCGAACCACAGGTAGTTTTATGATGAAACTATTTAATATCCAGAATATTAAGTTTACCACTGTTACATGCTCTAGGTGCAAGTATACAGAGCTTTATAAAACAACAAGCAATGGATTTGGTAATGTAATTGATTTTTTTACAAATTAGTTATGGCAATTTTATTAAGTTCAATGCTTGTTTTTATAAGTTGTTTATTTACTAGTCAGGTAAATGCTTATGAAAATGAAGAGATTGTAGTTCTCGAAACAGAAACATGCAATATTGAAGGTACATTCACAATACCTGAATCGAATGAAAAGGTACCTTTGGTAATAATTATTGCTGGCTCTGGACCAACAGATAGGAATTGTAATAGTCAAGGTTTGCAAAGCAACGCTTATAAATATCTTGCTAAAAGTTTATATCAGGAAGGAATTGCTACGCTTAGATATGATAAACGTTTTATTGGAAAGAGTATTGATACAATATTAAATCCAAGAGATTTAACTATTGATACCTATATAAATGATGCTAAACAATGGGTAGATCAGTTTAAAAGTGATGAAAGATTTAGCGATATAATTATTCTTGGACATAGCGAAGGTTCTGTGATAGGAGGGATAGTATCTCAAAATGAAAATGTGGATAAGTTTATATCTATTGCCGGACCTGGAAATACAATAGATAAAATATTAAAGGAGCAATTGGGAGCACAATCTGAAAGTGTGTTAAAGTATGCCACGCCAATTATTGATAGTTTAGCATCAGGTCATTTTGTAAATAATGTACCACCAGGATTTATTGGATTATTTAATAAATCGGTACAGTCATTTTTAATTTCCTGGATGAAAATAGATCCGTGCAAAGAGCTAGCAAAAGTGAATAAGCCTGTTTTAATCGTCCAGGGTTCTACTGATATTCAGGTTAGCGTAAAAGAAGCGGAATTATTAAAGGAAGCAAATAAAAATGCTGAATTAGTAATTATTGATGGAATGAATCATATTATGAAAGATGCAGAAGCTGACAGGATGAAAAACCTGGCTACCTATTATAATCCTGATCTGCCATTAAATCAGGAATTAGTAAAGTCTATTGTAAATTTTATTTTAAAATAAATAGGAACTACTAAACAGAAATAGCAACTAAAATAAAAGGTGGTTAAAACCACCTTTTACTATCTTAAATCGATTTTGTATAATTTATATATTCCCTTACAAGCTCATCTAAAATATCTAAAGGAACGGCTCCATTCTTAAGAATTACATCATGAAATTCTTTTATTTCAAATTTATCTTTCAACTCTTTTTTAGCCTTATCTCTTAGTTGAAGCATTTTTATCATTCCAATTTTATAAGCACAGGCCTGGCCCGGGCTTACAATATAACGTTCGATTTCAGAAATAACTTCGCTTTCAACCATACCCGTATTTTCCGACATGTATTTAATGGCTTCTTCTCGCGTCCATTTTTTATAATGAATACCACTATCAACAACTAAACGAACAGCTCTGAACAATTCAGACTGTAATCTTCCTAAGTTTGCATATGGTCTATCATGATAATATCCCATTTCATAAGCCAGTTGTTCAGAATACATTGCCCAACCTTCGGCATATGCCGAAAATGGTACTAATTTTCTAAAAGTTGGCACACCCTGCAATTCTTGTGCAATTGCTATTTGAAAATGATGACCTGGCACTCCCTCATGAAAGGCAAGGGTAGGCATCGTATATTTTAAGTTAGCTTTAATATCATGTAAATTAACATAAAATACTCCAGGTCGCGATCCATCCATGGTTGCCATTGTATAATATCCACCAGGGGCTGTTTCCTCATTAAGAACAGGAACTCTCTTTATTTCCAGTTTAGCTTTTGGTTTAATAGTAAAGTAATCGTCAATTTTTAGGTTTATTTCTTCGATTATCGCATTGTAATCTTCTATACATTTTGCACGTCCTTCATCAGTATCTTCATAAGAAAAATCAGGATTATCTGTTAATTTACCCATATAAAAGTTGATATTCTTTGTCGTATCTTCATATCCTAATGAGAAAAAGATATCTTTCATTTCCTTTTGAATTCTTTTTACTTCAATTAATCCTATTTCATGAACTTCTTTTGGAGTAATATTTAAGGTTGTATGGCTCCGAACCTGGTAAGCATAATATTCATCACCTTTAGGGAACTTCCAAACACCATCATCAGTGGAAGAATTTTCTTTAATGGTAGTAAAATATTCAACAAGATCTTGATAAGCCGGAATTACATATTCAGTAATTGAATTTTTAACTTGTTCGGTTAACTCATCTTTGTTTTGTATTTCATCAAGCTTGCTTATTTTATCTAAAAATGAACTGTACAATATATTTTGTTCCATTGGAAGATTAACAAAGTTATTCATTTCATCAATTACTCTTTCAATAACAAAAGTAGGCGGATATAAATTCTGTTCTTCCCTAAGTATTAAATTATCAGTTAACTGATCAAATTTAATTTTTATTGCTTTTAATCTTTTTATATATGCTTTAGCATCTTTTTCTGAATTTATATTATGGCTGCTTTCCATAAAACTTAACATACCACTTTGAATTCCAAAAGATTGATTTACCGGATAACTATACAGGGAGTATTTATATGCTTCAGCCATATCGCTTAAAAACCAGTCTAATATTCTGGTGCTTAAGAGTTGTTGTTTTGTTTGTTTTTCTTTATTATAACTTCTTAAAGTTTCAATATATTTAAGGATATCTTCCTGACTTTCAATCTGATGATCCATTGAAATGTCACTAAGTTCATCATTATACATATCACTTAGAATTGGAATTCCAATAGTAGAAACCAGTTCTGGTTCATCTAGCATAAATTTAACAAAAACCTTTTCGTAGAAGTGATTTATTGAGAAAGGTTTAAACCATATTAGATTTACCACAAATACTATAAATACTGCCAAAGCAATCAATAATGTATATTTTAATACTTTGAGAATCTTTTTCATGCCTTTGTGTTTTAATTAAAGTGATATAAAAATGTTACAAGTCCGTCAAAAGCAGGTTTCTTTTTTCCTTCGATTTCCATAATTACTCTAAGTTGCAATTTTGCTATGCCCCTAAGGTTTGCAAGTGAGTTGACTAATATTCGAACACGAACCATGCTGCCCACAACAACAGCTTCGCCAAATTTAAAGCTATCAATGCCATAATTAATAACTGCTTTGGTATTTTGAACTTCTACAACATCGTCCCAGAAATGCTTTAAAAGTGATACGGTTAAATATCCATGTGCAATGGTAGCACCAAAAGGAGAATCTTTTTTAGCTCTTTCCGGATCAGTATGAATCCACTGATGATCCAGGGTTGCTTCAGCAAATTGATTGATTTGTTCCTGTGTAATTTTCAAATAACTAGAAACTCCGATTTCTTTACCAGCATATTTCTCAAAGTCTTCGTAAGATTTAATAATAACTTGTGCCATAATTTATTTTTTAGATTAATTATTCATTAATTAGATTAATCGTGTGACAGGCAACAATACCTGCTGTTTCAGTTCTTAAACGACTTTCACCTAGACTGATTTCTTTATATTGATTTTGCTTTGCTATTTCAATTTCTTCAGGACTAAAATCTCCTTCTGGACCAATTAATACTAATACTGTTTCACCAGTTTTATAATCTGATTTTAAAGAAACTTTTGAATTCTCTTCGCAATGAGCAATATATTTTAATCCATCAAATTCTTGTTTTATAAAATCTGAATAGTAAATAAGCTCATTTAATTTAGGTTTATATGCTTTTATTGACTGTTTTATTGCAGAAACAATAATTTTATCTAAACGATCAGCTTTTACTACTTTTCGTTCTGAATGTTCGCAAATAATAGGTGTAATCTCATCTATTCCTATTTCAGTAGCTTTTTCTAAAAACCACTCAAACCTGTCGATATTTTTTGTTGGTGCTATGGCGATATGTAAATAATGATTTCGTTTGTTATACTCATTAATTGTATTTATTACTTCAACTTTACATTTCTTAGGATTTGGATCAGTAATTTTTGCTTTGTAATAATTTCCTTTTCCATCAATTAAATCAATTTGATCATTGCTAGATAATCTTAAAACTTTAATGCAATGCTTAGATTCAATTTCATTTAAAATGTAAGTTTTTTCAGAAATATCGGGTGTGTAGAATAAATGCATATATCTTTGTATTTATTTCAAATAGTAAATATAATGATTGAAAAATAATAATAAATGAAAATAATAGGATTATTATCAGATACTCATTCATATATTGATCAAAAGATACTGGATTTTTTTAAAAATTGTGATGAAGTGTGGCACGCAGGGGATATTGGAGATATCGAAGTTATAAATAAGATAACAGAAATTAAACCCTTAAAGGCAGTATACGGAAATATCGATGGACAGGATATTCGGATTACTTTCCCAAAAGTTCAGTTATTTGAATGCGAAGGGGTGAAAGTTTTAATGACACACATTGGTGGTTATCCTGGGAGATATTATCGTGAGGTTCAGGAAATGATTAAAAAAACTAAGCCTGATTTATTCATTAGCGGCCATTCACATATATTAAAAGTAATTTTCGATAAAAAATATAATTTACTACATATAAATCCGGGAGCAGCAGGTAAATCTGGATTTCATAAAGTAATAACGGCAGTAAGGTTTAAAATTGAAGGCAAGGAAATAAAGGAACTGGAAATATATGAAAAATCCCGGGTTTGATCCCGGGACTATATTATTCAATGTTAGTTTTTTAATTAACAGGAATTGTATCTTGTTTGTTTTCTCCTTCTTTGAGTTTTTCTTCAATTAATCTCTGTTGTTCTTCTTGTTGTTTTTGCTCTTCTTCTTGCAGTCTTAATTCTTCTTGTTTAGCTGCTTCTGCTTCTTCAAATAATTGCATACTTCTTAGGAATTGAGATCTGTTTTGTTCAGTGGCAATAATATATCTGTAAGGGGTTTCTCCTTTTGGTGTTTTTAATTTTCTGTCTTTATTTTTAATACTTTGGATAGCATCCACAAAAACCTGATTGTTCGACAGTGTTTGCATCACACCCCGCGAATAGGTAAAGTAGTAGTAGTGTCCATTTGGTAAAGTGATATAAAATTTCATAAGATCACCACTTCTACGTTTTAGTAATTGAAAATAACCGTCAACATATTGGTTAACTGGTTTATTATTAATTGTTGCAATACCAATCTTTCCTGTATTTAAATAAGAACCATTGTCAGTATGCCACATAAGTTTTAAATTACCCAGTAGCATTGTATGCTTTAGGGGTTTAGGAATTTCAGCTTCATCTGCATACAGCATTATTTGGTTTTTAAATTCGTTGTAATCATTTTTACCATATAGTTCTGTAATGTTTTTTTCAATAAAGCCAGATGTTAAGCTCATAGCAGAAAGACCCCGGGCAGATCTGATATCCTTAATTAATGAGTCAAGTGCTGCTTCAGAGAAGAAAAAGTCTAATGGTAAAACAACCTCAGCTTTTATTTCATCTTTATCAAGCAAATGATTTACAGAACCCGCCGGATACATTTTAACTTGTCCAAGTTCGATTCCCAGGTCAATTTTACCTTCTCCGTGTTGTAAACAGAAATCGCGCTGAAAACTAATAAGCGAACCTGTAGTATCACTTAAAAATTTTGATTTATCAGCAATAATATATTTTTTGGCATTTTTATCATAATAAAGGTAGCCCGAAGCTTTAACCAAAGCAACATCATTAGGATCTCTTCTTCTTTCAAGAAATCTTGAATATATGTGCGATGAATCTTTTGTAATAAAAGTTGCTGCATGTAAACCTACTCCGCTATAACTTTGTAAATTATCTATGATAGGTATATAAATGCTATCCGGATTAATTTCACTCTCAAATACAGCAAAATAAGTACCTGTTCTCGGGCAATTATGTTCCACTTTAACACCCCCGTTAAAGGTTAAAAATTTATCTCTGGCCCTTAGTTGTACATTACCCTGGAATTGGTAAACCGGACTCAGAGTAAAGTTTTCATCTTTATTTATTTTACAATTTGCAATTGTTTGAGTGCTGGAGTCTACTTTAATTTCAGTAAAATGAATAGTTTGAACATCTTTGTTCTCATCAATATAATCATAATCTCCAGTTCCAAGATAATCGAATCTTCCACGAATGTTAACTTTTGAATTGTATATTTTATGATATTTATTATCTGTATTTGCCAGAATCTCAGAATTAACAAGTGTTTTTATTTGAGCTAAATTGCCAACTGTAATGTTATTTTTATCCGGAAAGATTAAGGCATCCGCTACTTTTACATATTCAACTTCGGTTGCTGTTAATGTACTATCCCTAAGTCTGTAAATAGCTTTAGTTGATGCAAATCTTAATGAGTCCTGACTACGATGCACCGACATGAATAAAGCACCCGGTAAGTTATCGTCTTTTAAACGAGCCAGTTCCATTACTTTATCTGTTGTTGTGGTATCAATTTGGGGGCTTGATTCAATATTGATCTCATCTTTTGAAATATTCCAATCAAATTTATCCAGATAACTAACATATAGATTTTTTGGAAATTCAGCAATGGTAAAAGATTCGTTTGAGCTAAAATTAGCTTGTTGTGTATTAAAATCTACTTTTCCTTTTAAATTATCAGATATAAAGTTAAAATCTACTTTACTTAAAGACCTAAGCTTAAAAGATGTTGAATCTGATGAGAATGAATTAGACTCAAAGGTGAAAAGATCAGATTCGAGAATGGCTTTTTCAAGACTCATTATCCCTTTCCCGCTTAAACCTGTTGGTTTAATTATCAGAGATCCGATTAACTTTGAGTTATTATTAAATAATTTAAATGGTTCATCTGTTTGATCTGCATACATCACATCTTCATATGGATGCCATAGAATATCAATTTCTTTGGCTTCCAATCCAGGAAATTCAATTCCTGAGCTTTTTTGTCCTAAAGTAAAATCAGTGGCACGAATTTTTGTTGAATCCGGGAAAAATATAATATTATCGGTAACGGCTTTTGAAGTTAGGTATTCTAGTGTCCCAGACCCCCTTAAGCCACGATTACTTAGGTCAATTAAATTATAATATGTTCCTTTTCCTTGATATAAAGGGTATCCTTCATCCGGAGTACTTCTTATAAATCCTAAAGAGTAATCTGGTTGCATATACAGTTCATTTCGGAAAGGCGGGAAAATATCAGCTGAAGTAAATTCACCATCAAACCTTAATCCTTCGACTGAGAAATTATCCAAACTATCGATGGTAAAAGGATCTAACTGAAAATAATAATTTTCTCGTTTATAAACTCCATTGAAGATATTTGCATTATCATAATACACAAATGAATTTTCTAAACTATTAAAAATAGGATATTCAGGATAGTCTTTTAAACCTGATTTATTATTTGGTTCATCAATTAACAGGTTTCCTGTTATAATTTCGACAGTATTTTTAATGTGTGCCAAAACGGGGTTGTTATACATGTCATACTCTTCTGTTTGAACTTTAATTCTTAGAGAATCAATATTAAACAGGTTTATTTTAAAAGTGTCGTAACTGAAATAAAATTCTTGACCATAAAAAGTAAATAAACCGGCTGCAATGATACCACCAAAGCTAAAATCGCGATTTTTTTTCATCACTATCTGATTTCCTTTTGGATAAATTTTTACATTTTGATAATCAGATAGTTGAATTTCAGGAACTCCTTTTATGGTCAAATCATATGAATTTAAATCAAGAATTCCATTATGATCTCTTTCTTCTGTTACAGAATTAAATTTGATTACATCATAATCAATTTTACCCATTCTGGCATCAATAAAATCATACAGTTTTTTCTTAATAATTGCTTCATCTTCATCAGGATCATAGAATATAAAACCATCAGCACTTAAAAACATTAGCATCTGTTTTATCTGATAACTTTCGTACTTTAGGTGGCGTGCAAGCTCTTCACCAGAGAATTTTTCTGAACCTATAATTTTCCCATAATGTTTAATTGCTACTAATGGGTGAAACTGATCTCTTAACATTATTTTTTCAAACTCAAGCAAATTAAAAAAGTTTGACGAAGTATATACTGCATTTCCGATAGCAGCTCCGCGGCGTTTGGTAAAATAAATTTTATCCTGATCAATTTGCCATAAAAGTCTGTCAAAATTCATTGTTATATTATGGTAAGAGTCAAAATATGGACTTTTGGAAACAATTCGTTCTGAAGGATTAAGTGTGATTTCTCTTTTATTCATTAAGTATGAGAACATGATTCCCGGATGGTAAATCGAATCGTTTTTAAAATTAATTATTATTTGCGCATTGTTAGAAACAACTCTGTCCTTTTTAAACATATACGTTTTAGCGCTAGCTGTTAAAATGGATGTATCATTCTTACTTATGTTAATGATTGCCTCCTGATCTTTATCTCCAAAGCCTAAAAGGTTTGCACCTTTCATGGTTAAGCCACCATCATAATCTATATCAGGAAATATATCTTTTATATGAAAACGTTTCTGATAAGAAATAAATTCAGGATATATTGCTTTTTCCGGGCTTATTATGTGAATTATTTGATCAGTAAATTTCCCAAGTATAGGCTTATCAAAATATTGTTTATTTGTAAATAGAACAGAATCAGCACTATATCCGGATTTGCTTAGATCAATTTTATAATTATTTAGTTCAGCAAATACACTATCTGCACTATAACCTGCTCTTTCCCAGCTTACTATTCCTTTCTTGCCGATCCATTCACTGGTAATTGGATAATAGGTTCCACTTGTATTATAAATATCAATTGAGTCTTTTTTAATCTTACTTGTCAGAGTAATATTTTCAAAGGTAATTTTTAATGTTTTGTCGATAACGATTTCATAATCATCAGTATTTACATGCCAGCTTGTTGAATATGTACTAAAGACTATACTATCCTGTATAAGTGATTTAATATTATTTAAATAATTGTTAACTATTTTTAGAGGATATTTTTCATTTTCAAAAATATATTCCAGTCCTTTTTCCCAGTTATCATAATGTTTCATAGCCCTTTCAGATCTATGAAAGCTCATCACTAAATCAAAATATTTTACAAAATAGGGGTTTCTTGAAGCTTTGTTTTTAAGCATTAAGTTACAAATATCAATGAACCGATCTTTTATATCATCAGAAAAATAGTTTGTATTCCATTTTTCAATAAAAGATTCCAGGCTATCTTCATATTGTTCGGATATATTTTTACCAACAAAATCTTCAAATTGCTGAATAAATAAAGTAGAATCTTTTTGAAATTCTTTTAAGTCCTGACCAAATGATTGGTTTGTTAACTGAACCAAACAAATTGTTATTAAGATATAAAGAACTTTTTTCATTGATGTTTTATTTAGGTTCTGATTATTTTTTTATAAACTTAGCAGCAATCCAGCTTCTTTTTTCATCGAAACATATAAATTTTAGATCATTACTTGCAGCTTCATCTTGAATCATCGGAAGATCTTTAGCATATATACCACTTAAAAGCAAAATACCTTTTGATTTAAGAACTGATGAATAATGTTTAATATCATCCATTAAAATATTTCTGTTAATATTGGCAATAATAATATCAAAATTTTGGTTAGTAAGTAAGCTTGCATCCCCTTGAAATGCATTAATGTGCTTACAATTATTCTTTTCTATGTTTTCAAGCGTATTGTTATATGCCCAATCATCAATATCAATTGCTGTAATATCTTTTGCTCCCATCAACGAAGCAAGTATTGCAAGAACTCCTGTGCCGCATCCCATGTCCAAAACTACCTTATCTGTAAAATCAAGATTTAACATAGTTTTAAGCATTAAATAGGTTGTTTCATGATGACCAGTGCCGAATGACATTTTAGGTTCTATGATTATTTCGTACTTTAATTTAGGAGTATTTTCGTGAAAAGGAGCACGAATTACACACTGATCTTCAACTAAAATTGGATCAAAGTTTTTTTCCCATACCTGGTTCCAGTTTTGGGTTTTTATGATTTCCCACTCATAAACAATTTTAGTATCGGGAATATTATTTGCCTGCAGGGACTTTACTTTATCAATATCGAAAAATTTCTCTAAGATGTAAGCATTAAGCCCTTGATCAGTCTCATCATAACTCTCGTAACCTATTTCGTTTAATTCAGCAATTAAAATTTCTGAAATTGTTTGTATATCACTCGCTGTTATTTTACAGCTTAATTCAATATAGTCCATCTTTTATTGATTAGAATGATTTAGCAATTGCAATAAAATCATCGGCATTTAATGATGCTCCACCAATTAAACCACCATCTACATCTGGATTTGAGAATAGTTCTTTGGCATTTGAAGGCTTGCAGCTACCACCATACAATATGGATAAGTCGTTTGCAATTTCAGAGCCATATGAGTTTTTAACTGTTTCTCTAATAAAATGATGTATTTCTTGTGCTTGTTCAGGTGAAGCTGTTTTTCCTGTTCCAATTGCCCACACAGGTTCGTAAGCAATAATAATATCCTTGAAATACTCTTTTGATATCCCTTCAAACATTCCTTTTAGTTGAGTAGCAACAACGTGAAAATGCTGATTGCCTTCTCTTTCTTCTAATACTTCACCGCAGCAAACGATAGGTTTTAAATTATTTAAAATTGCTAATGTTATTTTTTCATTTATTGATTCATCGGTTTCCCCAAAATATGCCCTACGTTCCGAATGGCCTAAAATAACATATTCTGCACCAGTTGATTTCAGCATCTCAGCTGATATTTCACCGGTAAATGCACCACTTTCTTTATTCGAACAGTTTTGCGATGCTAAGCCTATATTCGTATTTTTCAGCATTTTTGCTGCATCACTTAAAAAGATAAAAGGTGGTGCTACAATAAGTTGAACATCATTCAAATTATTTCCTTTTTCAATTATTTCATTGATTAAATTCATTCCATCCGGAAAGATCTTATTCATTTTCCAGTTTCCTGCTACAATTTGCTTTCTCATAGTTTGATTTTTATGATAAAATGATAATATATCAAAAATAAGAAATTATAAGCTTTAAGGCTTTAATTATTTTTAAAAATATTAATTTAAACGAATTCTTGGATCAAGAATTGCGTAGAGAATATCAACTAATGTATTGATAACTATGAATACTACAGATATAGTTAAAACACAACCAACAACTACAGGAAGGTCATATTTATTTAACGAATCAACAATGATATAACCCAAACCTTTCCATCCAAAAATGTATTCTACGAAAACAACCCCTGCCATTAAAGATGCAAACCAACCTGATACTGCTGTTATTACAGGGTTTAATGAGTTTTTTAAGGCGTGTTTCCAAATAATTCGTTTAAACGATAAGCCTTTAGCTTTTGCTGTGCGAATATAATCTTGCGATAAAACATCCAGCATTGAATTGCGAGAAAGTTGAGTAACAATAGCTAATGGTCTAATTCCCAGTGTAAATGCCGGAAGAATAAGGTTTTTAAGTTGTAAATAATAGCCTTCGCCAAAATCATCTATTTCATAAAGGTTCCCAGTTAAATTTAAACCTGTTAAATTGCCTAAAATAAATGCAAAGAACCAAGCTATCAGTATGGCAGCAAAAAAAGATGGAACTGACATTCCTAAGGTAGAAAACAGAATTGATGCCCGATCAAAAAAAGTATCTTTATTTATGGCTGATAGTATACCTAAAAAAATGCCGAATATAGTTGCAAAAATTATGGATACTAAGGTTAAAATGAACGTGTTAGGTAATGTTTCAGTAATAATTTCTGTTACTAATTTTTTACTTTGATATGATTTTCTTAAATAAGGAACTTTTATTACAAGCACTGATTTTTTTGAAAGCTTAAATAATTTTGTAAACTGGTAATTGTTACTATCAAGGTAAAAATAGCTTTGATTGTCTATTTCGTTATGAAAAGATATGGGGGATAAATCGTTAATATATTTAAAATATTGCATTGTTTTCGATTTATCTAATCCTAAATCTTTTCTTATAGACTCTATTGTTGATATATCCGAACGTTGACCTAACATCATTTTGGCCGGATCGCCAGGTAAGATATTAAATAAAAAAAATATCAAACTTACAACTCCCCATAAAATGAGAATTGCATAAAAGAAACGTTTTAGTAAAAATTGTATCACAGATACAAATTTTAGTTAATATGAGCCATCATTTCATCTGATGAATCATTATTTTTGAAATGATCGTTATCTAAGAATTCTTTTGATATTTGATTAAAATCCGGAATATTTCTATTATGCCATTTGCCAAGTATTTTGCCTTTTTTTATTAGAATTAAACCAGGATTTGATCTAACAATTGTTTTTAAGGTTATTTCATCGGTATTATAATATTGAAATTTTGCTCCGCTTCTGTCATTAAACTCTTTTATTTCATGACCTACAGAAGATGTTAAACAAATAAAATTATTACCTGAATCAATTACCATTTTTGCTAAATTATTGATATGATCCATGTTGCTTATATTTGTTTTTGTAATGTCATGCGCAATTAAAACAAAAGTAAATTTATTGTCGTTTAATACAGTTTTTGTAATATCATTACCATCTAATGTTTCAATGGTAAAATCATGAATCGGTGGAACATATCCTTCAGATACTAAAGTGTTTTTTGTGGCTACCCATTTCCAGGTTGAGTCAGGCAGACTCTGTAAGTCAAAATCCTTTTGAACACCATCTTTTTCATATGTAATCACTGTTTCATATTGTGCTTTTGGAGCATCTTCCGGTATAATCATTTTTTCAGGAATATAAGTGCCAACATTGTAGGGCCTGAAATCTATAATAGGCAGATTATAAAAACAGTAAACTGAAAGAAGAACACTAAAAGCTGATGGTAAAGAAATAAAAATATACTGTTTTTTAGTATGCCAGTTAACTTCAAATTTATTTCTACTATAAAATAAAATAATCGTGAAAATCATTAAAAACACATTTTTCCAGAAGGTTTGCCAATTGGTCATGATAATTGCATCCCCAAAACATCCGCAGTCAGAAACCGGATTGTATATGGCTAAGATAAAAGTTAAAATTGTAAAAAATGACATAAAAAGCATTAATAACCAGCTTGTTATCTTTTTAAAAGTTCCAAATAACAATGAAAAACCAATAACAAATTCAAGACTGCTTAAAATAATAGCCAGCGGTAATGCCATAAAAGAAAGAAATTCCATACTAAAAGCATCAAAGTAATCTATAAATTTATAAGTAGATCCAAGTGGATCAACCGCTTTAACGAATCCTGAAAAAACAAATACTATACCAACAACAATTCGACTAATATTATTCAGTAACTTCATAACAATTTCACTTTTAAATTATATTCTCAGTTTTTAATAAGTTAATTATTTTTGCAAATATATCATTCGGATCAGACATTTCACCATCTGATGCAGCACAATTAATAATCCTTAACTTTTTGTCTTTGTTAACTTCACGTAAATATATGTTTCGTACTTTATTTTGAAAGTCAATATCTTTTTCATGAATATCTTCCTTTCCGTTTAAGTAATTACGATCATCACCATTTCTTTGTTCAGTTAAGTTTTTCTTTGTAAACTCAAAAGGGACATTTAAAAAGATGCTTAAATCAGGTTTGGGGATTTTGAAATAGTTATACTCTAAATCGATGATCCAATCAGAAAGTTTTTCAATTTCATTACTATCATTGAGTTTAGCACACTGGAAAGCAATATTTGAATAAACATATCTATCGACAATAACCAATTTTTTTTCTGCCAACCAGTTTTTAATCATTTCTTTAGCATCGTTTCTATCTCCGGCATAAATAAGTGCTATTAAGTAAGGGTTAACAGTATTAATATCGCCTAATTCGCCACGTAAAAAGCGAGCCACTAAATCACCAAAAACAGGAGAATCGGTTCTTGGAAAATGCAGATACTCATAATTTATCTTTTTATTTTCCAGAAATGCTCTAAGTTTTTTTAGTTGAGTCGATTTGCCCGATCCGTCCAGTCCTTCTATAACAATAAATTTCATCTATATAGCACTTTTTTATTTACAAATATCTATTATTCCAGTAATTGACAAAATTTCTTTAATTCTATTTAGTACATTTGTGTTATTAAACATCACTAAAAATGCCGCCTAAAGATACATTTTTTTCAAGAAAATCAACGATTAATTGCCGAGGAGAATTAATCGATTTATCAAGTCCAAAGGTAATGGGAATTCTCAACATTACACCGGATTCATTTTACGACGGTGGGAAATATACTACCGATAAAATTATCTTAAATCAAGTAGAAAAAATGATTTCTGAAGGTTGTGATATTTTTGATATTGGTGCATATTCTTCCAGGCCAGGAGCTGATGATGTTTCTGAAGATCAAGAACTCAATCGTTTAACAAATACATTGAAATTAATACGCAAGAAATTTCCTGAGATAATTATTTCAGTTGATACATTCAGGTCAGCAATTGCAAAAACTGTTGTAAAAGATTTTGAAGTTGATATAATAAACGATATTTCGGCGGGTGATTTTGATACAAATATGTTTCAGCTGATTGCTGAATTAAATGTTCCATACATTATAATGCACATGCAAGGCACTCCTGGGAATATGCAAATGAACCCCTACTATGATAATGTTGTTGAGGAGATTATTCAATATTTCTCAGAAAAGGTGAATCAATTAAAACTACTGGGAGTTAATGATATTATTATTGATCCAGGATTTGGTTTCGGAAAAACCATAGAACATAATTATCAGTTATTAAACCATCTGGATGATTTTAAATTGTTTGAATTGCCTGTTTTAGTTGGTGTTTCAAGAAAATCGATGATATATAAGATTCTGGATATTCAACCCAAAGAAGCA
The DNA here is from genome assembly GCA_964587535.1 of uncultured Bacteroidales bacterium. Lineage (GTDB taxonomy): Bacteria > Bacteroidota > Bacteroidia > Bacteroidales > UBA12077 > UBA12077. Next base: position 7,769 of record CAZPMA010000046.1, on the reverse strand, counting down.
TTAAATGGTACAACAGTAGTTAATACTATGGCCTTAGTCGGGGGAGCAAACATTTTACGTGTGCACGATGTAAAAGAAGCGAATGAAGCCATAAAATTGTTCGAACAGTATTCAAAAGCTGTAGTAAATAATTGGCATGATTGATTTTAATTTTATTACATTTCTTCTATAAAACTTTTTATTTTTGTTAAAAACCTACAAAAATAAAAGTCATAGTAGGAAACAACCAATATGTTTTTTATGAAGTCTGTGAATTGTTTTCATAAAAAACATTATGTATGTTTGTTTAAACAATATAATTCCTTATTGATTAATGATAACAGCATTTTTAACTATACGATTTTTAGATATACTGGATATTTTATTGGTAGCTTTTTTATTATATCAGATTTATAATTTGATTAGAGGAACTACAGCAATTAATATCTTTATCGGGATATTTACTTTATATCTTTTATGGTTATTGGTAAAAGCTTTAAATATGCAATTATTAAGCAGCATATTAGGGCAGGTTATTGGTGTTGGAGTAATTGCATTATTAATTGTTTTTCAGCAGGAAATACGCCGTTTTTTACTCATTATAAGCACAAGATATATTCGAAGTAAAAAATTCTCTTTTGACAACTTATTCTCCTTTGGTGAGAAAAAAGATTTTAACCTTAAGATAGACGCTATTGTAAATGCGTGTTCAAATATGTCGGCATTTAAAACAGGAGCATTAATTGCTTTAAGCAAAAAATCAGATATACTTAGTTTCATAAAAACCGGTGATATTATTAATGCAGATACTACCAGTCGATTATTGGAAAGCATTTTCTTTAAGAACAGTCCCTTGCATGATGGTGCTGTAATAATAAAAGAAGATAGGATTGTAGCAGCACGTTGTGTTTTACCTACAACCGAACGTGTAGATTTACCACCGCAATTTGGAATGCGCCACAGAGCAGCTCTGGGTATTACTGAGAAAACCGATGCTATTGTGATTTTAGTATCTGAAGAAACAGGTGCCATTTCTTATGCAAAGGGAGAAGATATTGAAACTAACATTGGTCCTAACAGACTTAGACAAAGATTAATAAAAGAGTTTAATAAAGATAACGAATAGTAATATCCATGAATTTTAAAGAGGTTTTAGAGTATTCAATAATTAATACTGAAAATTTTAATATAACAGTCTATAATCTTTTTGCAACTATATTAATTCTTGTATTTACGAGGATTGTAATTGGTATTATTCATAAAATATTTAAAAAAAGAATATATACGAATACTAACATTGATATAGGGAAAAGTCATTCTATATACCAATTAATAAAGTATATTTTATGGGTGATGGCCATCGCATTAAGTCTCGATACAATTGGAATAAAAATAACTTTTCTTTTAGCAGGTTCTGCTGCATTATTGGTTGGATTAGGCTTAGGTGTTCAGCAATTATTTAAAGATATAGTGTCTGGTCTTTTCCTTTTATTCGAAGGAAATTTGAAAGTAAATGATATTGTTGAGTTAGAAGGTGAAATTGGTAAAGTAAAAGAAATAAGCTTTCGAACAACAAAGCTTGAAACCAGAGACAATATTATTTTGGTTATACCAAACTCAAAATTTATTGATGGCAATGTTATTAACTGGACTCATATACAAAAACGTACTCGTTTTTATGTACAAGTGGGTGTAGCCTATGGTTCAGATGTAGAGTTAGTAAAGAAAATTTTATTAGAATGTGCTGCATCTCATAGTGATATTACAAAATCACCAAAACCATTTGTTCGTTTTAATGATTTTGGGAGTTCATCATTAGATTTCCAATTATATTTTTGGACGGATAAAGCTTTTGAAGTTGAGAACATTAAAAGCGATGTACGTTATGAGATTGACAGAAAGTTTAGAATAAATAAGATTCAAATTCCTTTCCCACAAGCAGATGTTCATATTATAAAATAAAAAAAGGTCGGTTTATCCGACCTTTCCTATTCTTCATCTATATTGTTACTTGTATTTTTCTTTTTCTTAATCTTAGGTAAATTCGCTTTCTTTTCTTCTTTTGCCAATAATCGTTCAATATTTTTTTGATGGGTAAATAACATCAACATAGCCATAATCAGAGAAAAAATTACCAGCGTTGGTGTTGTTTCTTTAAAAACAACAATAATTAAAATTGGGAATGAGAATCCGGAAATCATCGATGCTAAAGAAACATATCTTGTAAGAATTAAGGTTGTGAGGAATACCCCAGCCATAATTAAGGTAGGATAAAAGCTTATTGCACAAATTACTCCAAATAAAGTTGCAACTCCTTTTCCTCCTTTAAATCCTACATAAACAGGAAAAATATGACCAATCATAGCTGCAATACCTAATAATAATTGAATATTAATATAATCTCCACTATGTGGGATATAGTATTTGGTAAAATGAATAAGATTAACAGCTAAGAATCCTTTTAAAATATCCACAACAAAAACAATAATTCCTGCTTTCACACCTAAAACTCTAAATGTATTTGTTGCTCCGGCATTACCACTTCCGTGCTCTCTAATATCAATTTTGTAAAACGAACGACTAATCCAAACAGAAGTAGGTATTGAACCCATTAGATAAGCCACGATTGTAATAACAATATTTACTACAATATGCATTTATAATTTTTTTTTTAATGACAGGCAAATTAACAAATATTTTTCTAAGCATCAAAGTATATGCTCATGCTATTAACTTCATTTCAAAATAAAAAGCCCCTTTATAAATAAATTTTAAAAGGGCTTATAAAGTTATAAATGAATTATTTATAATGATCTATTTTGAATTATTTTAACTAATGCATTTTATTTTCCCGGACACATACTTCTTACGCTTTCTTTAATATTCTTATCTCCATAAGCTTCATCAAAGGCTGCGCTAAATTTATTTGCTAAACGATTGGCTGTTAAATCATAATCTTCTTTTTCAATCCACATATTAACAGGATTTAAAATCTTATTAGGAATTCCCGGGCAGGTTTTTGGTACATTTAAATGGAATAATTCATCATAAGTATATTCAACCTTTTCAAGATCTCCGTTTAAAGCAGCATTAACCATTATTCTGGTAAGTTTCAAGTCAATTCGTTTACCAACACCAAATGATCCTCCATACCAACCCGTGTTTATCAAATACACTTTGGTATTGAATTTCTGCATTTTTTCTCCTAACATCGATGAATAATATTCAGGATTTAAAGGCATAAATGGTTGTCCGAAGAATCGTGAAAATGTAGCTTGAGGCTCTGTTACTCCTGTTTCTGTTCCTGCTAATTTGCTGGTATATCCCATTAAGAACCATAATTTCGCTTGATCAGGATCTAATTTAGAAACTGGAGGTAACACTCCATAAGCATCTGCAGTTAGGAATAAAATTGTAGTAGGATGACCCGAAACAGAATGTTCTTTAATATTTTTCAAAAATTTTAATGGATATGAACTTCTTGAATTTTCAGTGATTCGTTTATCATTGAAATCAAATGTTCCATTTGGATAGATCATTGCATTTTCAATGATAGCTCCATGTTTTAATGGATTATCGTGGTGCATTACCGCATCGTAAATTTCTGGCTCTTTATCAGCACTAATATCTACCATCTTAGCATAACAACCATTCTCGAAATTACAAATTCCATCATCGCTCCATCCATGTTCATCATCTCCTAATAACGATCTTTCTGGATCTGCGGAAAGTGTTGTTTTTCCTGTTCCCGATAAACCTAATAATAATGCTGAGTTTCCATCCTTATCTTCGTTAGCTGAGCAATGTAATGGTAAAACACCTTCAAATGGAAGGTAGTAGTTCATAACAGTAAACATTAATTTTTTTACGCTTCCTAAATACGCTGAGCCAACAATAACACCTAATCTGCGGTCAAGGTCCATTATTACTGCAACATTCGATGTATCACCATTAGGCATAACACGAAGTAAACTTTTGTATTTAATGCTATCCAGTTTGTCAAAAGGTACGGTTACCAGTTGAAATCCTTTCTTTGCAAAAACACTCTTTTTAAGATCACCAGGGATAGGTCTGAACATATTGTCGGTAAAAAGAGCAGTTAAGGCTTCGCTTGTAATTGTTTTAACAGGGAGTGCATATTTTGAATCAGCACCAATCACTCTATCTGTGATATAAACGTTTTTTCTCCTCAATAGGAAGTCAAGGGCATCGGAGAAAACCATATCAAAAACCTCTTCGCTAATTGCAATGTTGTTAGGCGAAGTCCAGTCTATATTCGATTCACTGGATATTCTTCTTACAATGTAAGTGTCTTTAGGTCTGCGTCCTGTAGATTCTGGAGCTGTCCATGTTGCAAGTGCTCCATTGCTTGAAACGATTGCTTCTCTGTTATTTATTACATGCTGTATAATTTCTTCTCGTTTTAGATTAGAGTGTAAATTCGCATGTCCTTCAATTACACTTACTAGCGATCTGTTTAGTGATGATTCTAAGATATTGTCCATGTTATTGTAGTTCTTTAATACTTTTTTAATAAAGGGCAAATATATAAATATTTACTATTTTCAATATACTGTTTAATTACATATTTACCTTTAAGATGTTGTAAAATATAAACTTCATTAAAATTGACTTAGTAAGTCCAAAAATCCCTAATCAATTTTTGTGAAATTATTTAAGGTTTTAAAAAACAATTAGTTATAATTTTTTGTTAGGTAAAGTAAATAATGACTTTTGTCATATTTTTATGTTATAAAATAGTTTTTTAAAATAAAATTGAGTATTTTGCTCAGCTAAAAATTCGAAAAATTTACATTAATGAAATTAATATTAATTAATTAAATAGGAGGATATAGGAGAGATGGCTTGGCATATTCACACTGAAACAGAAAAAAGAAAAACTCAAAAAACACTTTGGGTTAAATGTAAAAAATGTAATTCTCATATTTACGAAAGTGATTGGATTGAAAACTTGCATGTTTGTCCAAATTGTAATTATCATGGAAATATTACATCCTATGAACGAATTAACTTAATTTTTGATAAAGGTACTTTTGAAGAGTTATATTCAAATATTAGTCCTTTAGATTCATTAAAATTTAATGATTTAAAAGGAAGCTATAAGGACAAATATGAAAGTGCAATAAAAAAGACCGGAATTTCTGAAGCTGTTACTACAGGGCACGGAAAAATAAATGGTATTTATGCTGTTATTGCTGTAATGGATTTTCGTTTTTTAGGTGGTAGCTTAGGCAGTGGTACTGGAGAAAAGATCTTACAAGCAGCTAATTATGCCTATGATAATAACTTACCATATATTGTGTTTTCAGCATCAGGTGGCGCTAGAATGCAGGAAGGAGCACTATCTTTAATGCAAATGGCTAAGACTTGTGCCGGAGTTGCCAGATTAAATAAGAAAAATATACCTTACATATCAGTTCTAACTAACCCAACAACTGGTGGTGTTTCTGCAAGTTATGCCATGATGGGCGATTTAAATATTGCCGAACCGGGAGCTTTAATTGCTTTCGCAGGTCGCAGGGTTATTGAACAAACTATCGGAGAAAAACTTCCTGATGACTTCCAAACTTCAGAATATTTGCTTGAACACGGTTTTGTTGATGCTATCGTTGATAGAAAAGATATAAAAAACTATTTAAGTAATATTTTGAGTTATTACAATCGATAAACTCCATTTTATAATAATTCATTAAAAGAATTTTATTATGGGATTAACAGAAAAATCAGTAATGGAAAAAGAAAATAAAGTGAAAGAAAACAAAAATAATTCACCCTGGGAAATTGTGCAGGTAAGTCGTCATCCTAAAAGGCCAATATTACAAGATTACTTGACAAGGATATTTGATAACTTTTTAGAATTACATGGAGACAGATATTATTCTGATGATAAAGCCATGATCGGTGGTTTTGCTGAGATTGATGGTCAGAAGATTATGTTAATAGGACATAATAAGGGTAAAAATACTACCGAGAATATTGAACGAAATTTTGGAATGGCAAAACCAGATGGTTATCGTAAAGCGCTTAGATTGATGAAGTTAGCAGAGCGTTTTAATGTACCTATAGTAACAATTATTGATACGCCGGGAGCATTTCCCGGATTAGAAGCAGAGGAACGCGGGCAAGCAGAAGCAATTGCCAAAAACCTTACTGAAATGGCAACGATTGAAGTACCTATTGTATGTGTTGTTATTGGTGAAGGGGGTAGTGGTGGAGCACTAGGAATTGGAGTAGGAGATAGAGTTTTAATGTTATCAAATTCAATTTATTCAGTTATTTCACCCGAAGGTTGCGCATCAATTCTTTGGAGAGATGCAAAGTATGCTCCTGATGCTGCTGATGCTTTAAATTTAACAGCCCATGCATTAAAAAAACATGGTGTAATTGATGAAATTATTCAGGAACCGGGCGAAGGAGCACATTCAGATTATGAAACAATTGCCGAAGGTGTTAAAAAAGCAATCATCAAAAATATTAAAGCTTTAAATAAATATTCAAAAGAAGAATTAATTGAAAATCGATTTGTGAAATTTTCCGGAATGGGAAAATTCTCAGTTAAATAAAAAGATTGAATGTTATGAAAAAAAATCATTTAAGAATAACCGATACAACTTTACGTGATGGTCATCAGTCGTTATGGGCAACCAGAATGCGTACAGAAGATATAATGAATATTATTGATACCATAGACAATGTTGGATATTATTCATTGGAAGTGTGGGGAGGAGCTACATTTGATGTTTGTCTTCGATTTTTAAGAGAAAACCCATGGGAAAGACTTCGAATGATTAAGTCAAAAGCGAAAAATACTCCTTTGCAAATGCTATTAAGGGGACAAAATATTGTTGGTTATAAAAACTATCCCGATGATTTGGTGGATCGTTTTGTGGCATCTGCTCATGAAAACGGAATAGATATTTTTAGAATATTTGATGCTTTAAATGACTCAAGAAATCTTGAAGCTGCTATTAAGGCAGTTAAGAAGCATGGAGCACATGCGCAAGGAACTCTTTCATACACAATAAGTCCGGTACATACGATTGAAAAATATGTAAGTGATGCAAAAGAACAAGTTGCCATGGGGATTGACTCTTTAGTTATTAAAGATATGGCAGGCTTATTGTCACCAACAATGTCTCACGATTTGGTTAGTGCTTTGAAAAAAGAATTGGATATTCCAATTCAGATTCATTGCCATGCTACCAGTGGAATGTCTGAAACAGCTTATTACGAAGGAGTAAAAGCTGGTGCCGGAGCTATTGATTGTGCAATTTCTTCAATGGCTGGTTACTCTTCGCAACCACCAGTTGAAACAATAAATGCATTATTTGCCGAAACTGAATATGATACCGGACTGGATGTTGATGCTCTGCGAAAGGTAAATAAATATTTTGCTGGACTTCATCCGAAAAGAAGTAAAGGTCGTGGCCATGAGCCAATTATTGATGCTGAAATCTTAGTTCATCAGATTCCTGGTGGTATGATTTCAAATTTCCGTTCTCAACTTGAACAACAAGGTGCTATTGAAAAACTTCCTGAAGCATTAGAAGAAGTTACGCGTGTGAGAAAGGATTTAGGATATCCTCCATTGGTAACACCTACCAGTCAGATTGTTGGTACACAGGCTGTAATGAATGTATTGATGGGCGAAAGATACAAAGTAGTTCCACAAGAAGTGAAGAATTATGTAAAAGGTATGTATGGTCGTCCTCCAGCACCTATTGCAAAAGATTTTATAAAGAAGATATTAGGAAAAGAAAAACCAATTG
>CAZPMA010000045.1:0-22981 GCA_964587535.1 uncultured Bacteroidales bacterium | reverse complement strand
GCCCTGTAATCCTTATAATTATATAAGATTTTAGCCGCACGGTTCATTTCAACTAAATCAAAATGATCGAATTCGTAATACGAACTTATGTCAGCTAAAAACGGATTTCGTTGTGTATGAAAAAAATAATCGTATGTTCGTTCGGTGGCACTAAATTGTGCGTGTGGAGTTCCAGAAACAGGAATTATATCATATAGGACAATATCTCCTGGTAGAATTTTATTAAACACTGTTAAAAAATCCTCATGAATAGTTTCCTGCATATCGGCATGAAAAAAATACTGACTGGCATGCACTTCAGCATCTGTTCTTCCGCATCCAAGGCAATGTACTTTTCGTTTAAAAACGGATTGCATTCTATCTTCGATAAGCTGCTGAACAGTTGCAACTTTCGACTGTTTTTGCCATCCCCTGTAATTTGTTCCTTTATATGCTATATGAAAAAAATATCGAGCCACAGTGCTAAAAAATCTGCAAGTTAATAGATTGCTTAAAAAATAAAATTGTCTTAATCCTTTTTATTGTCTCTTAAGTTTGACCACATAAAGCTGACAGATCCAATAATAAATACCAGTAGTAAATAACTAAATTTTACCGGAATCTGAATAAAGAAGCTAATAATCATCACACTTGCAGAAAGAAGTAAAAGCATTATTCCTATAATTCTAACGAATGTTTTCATTTTCTTTTTATGTTAGTCGCCACCAAATATAGTCTCTTTTATTTATTAAATACTTAAAGGTATAGTAAATATAAATTGACTGCCCTTTCCTATTTCACTTTCAACCCAGATTTTACCTCCATGTTTATCAACAAATTCTTTACAAATTATTAAACCAAGCCCTGTTCCCTGCTCTTCTTCGGTTCCTTTAGTTGTTATATTCTCACTTATATTAAATAATTTATCCTTCTTGTCAGGAGAAATCCCAACACCATTATCTTTTACAATTATTTCTACAAATTTCTTTTCTGAATCATCTACTAATCTTGTCTTTAATTCAACTTGGCCTTTTCTTTTCGTAAACTTTATTGCATTAGAAACTAAATTTCTCAAAATAGTCAGTAACATTTCCTTATCAGCAAATAGAGTATAATTTTTAATAATGGAATATGTTAATGTTATATCCTTATTCTCTGCCTTTTGCTTACATAATACTTCTACTTCTTTTATTATTGAATTTAATTTTAATTCTGATGGCTTAAAATTAAAACCTTCTCTTTGCGTTCTCGACCATGTTAGTAAATTATCAAGCAATTTATATGTGTTTGTTATACTTAAATGGATATTATCAATAAAATATTTCTGTTTTTCCTTATCAGTTGTATCGTATTCCTTTACCAATAAATTTGAAAATCCTAACATAGAATTAAATGGACTCATTAAGTCATGAGCTATAATTGAAAAGAGCTTGTCTTTAGCTGCATTAATCTGTGATAATTCTTTGTTTTTAATTTTTAGTTTTTCTTTGCTTTCTGTTAATGCAATATTTGAATTTTGAAGCTCTTCAATTAGTTTATTTAATTCAATTGTTTTTTCATCTACTAATTCTTCAAGGTATTTACTTTTCTTAAAAAATAAGATTTTAGCTCTTTGCTGCATTATTACCAACATGAAAAAAATAGATGCAGCAATTAACAACATATTGTAGATATGTCTTTTCCTGAATATTTTCAACTCCCTAAATAACAAATCTTCTTGTATTGAAAAATTAAAATATAATTCGGCATAATCTGATTTTTTCCTAAAAATGACTTTTCCGCATTTATATAACAGCGGAGTAACTTTTTCATTTTCTTTGTACTCATCAGCCTGCACGATACTAAAATTATTTCCGGAATTTAAAATCTCACTTAGTATCTTACTGCATTTTGAATATATTACATCAAAACCTAATATTTGTTCTTTTTGTTTAATAGGCGAAATAATACATACATTTAAAATGGTATCATGCGAATAAACTTGTGAATATATTTTGTGGTAAACTGTATCTGACAAAACACAATTTAAAACAGCACTTGAAGTGTCACCACACTCAACAATTGGCATATTATCCACATATCTTGCAGCAAAAACACATGCATCTAGAGCATTTATTCCATCAAGATATTTTGGTTTTGTATATGCTATTAGTTCTTGTAAACTGATTTTGTTGCTTTTGTATTCAACAATCTTTTTTCGAATCATTGACCTACTCGATATACTTTTTGCTCCTTCAATAAATCTTGAAATAGCATTATCGACCATGTAAGAATTTAGAGTCATATCTTGTTTAAACTCATTCTCAATCTTGGATTTTAAGATCTCATTTGAAGGTTTAAAAATAAAGTTATAGTATAAAACAACAACTAATATTACAATTAATACATTCAATAAATGTGTTAGATATAACTTACTCATGCAATTTTTAAGATCATAAAATAAAGGATTTTATAAATAGTTCCTTTTTCGATTTGACTAATATACTAAATTGAGTTTTAATCATCAAGTACTTAAATATCTATATTGAAACAATTTAATAATTCTTACAACAAGAAGTAGCTTAATTAAGTTCCTTTTCTTATTCTATAATCCATTTAAGTAATTTCATTTTCCATTTGCTATAAGGAGTATATTTTAAAAATGGCTCGAACCAAAGGCCTTTAAATAAAATGCTTTTTTTATGACTAAAAGTATCGAAACCTGCTTTGCCATGATAATTTCCTGTTCCGCTAAATCCTTTGCCACCGAATGGGAGTTTAGTATTCGCTAAATGCAATACCGTATCGTTTACACTTCCGCCACCAAATGAAATCTCTCGAATCAACTTTTCTTTTATCTTACGTTTTTTTGTGAAAACATAAAGTGCCAATGGGTTTGGTTTTGTTTTTACTTTTTTAATAATCTCATCCAAATCGACAAATTCAATTACAGGAAGAATAGGTCCGAAAATTTCATCTTCCATTACTTTATCATCAAATGAAATATTCTCAAGGATAGTTGGACTAATATATAATTGTTCTTCGTCAGTTTCGCCACCGCAATAAATTTTGTCTTTATGAATTAACTCATTAAGTCTGTCGAAATGGCGCTTATTAATAATCCGAACATAAGTTTCCTTATTTTTAGGTGTTCCATCATGAATTAGATTCACTTGTTCTTTCATAGCTTCAAGAAACTTTTCTTTTATCTCTTTATGCACTAGCACATAATCAGGCGCAACACAAGTTTGCCCGGCGTTCAGGAATTTACCCCAGGCAATGCGTTTTGCTGTCATCTTAAGGCTTGCATCAGGCATCACAAAAACCGGGCTTTTACCACCAAGCTCCAAAGTAACTTCCGATAAATGTTCTGCTCCTGCTTTTGCTACTATTTTACCAACTGCAGTACTTCCTGTAAAAAATATTTTATCAAAACGTTCATTTAATAACTCTGTTGTTTCTTTAACACCACCTTCCTTAACATACATAAATTCCGGATCAAAATTTTCATTGACTAATTTAGCCATCACAGCAGATGTATTTGCAGATAATTCGCTGGGTTTTATTACTACTGTATTACCTGCAGCGATTGCTGAAACTGCAGGGACTAATGTTAACTGGTAAGGATAATTCCAAGCCCCAATAACCAGAGCATTGCCAAATGGCTCAGGTATAACCCGACTCTTCCCGGGAAAATTAGCCAGATTTGTCCAAACATATTTTGGTCGTGCCCATCTTCGCACCTTCTTAATTGCCAGATTTAATTCATGGTATATTAATGAAAGTTCAGTTATATAGGTTTCATATTCTGATTTACCAAAATCTTTATCAATAGCACCATAAAGAAGCTTTTCATTGGATTTTAAAATCTTCCGAAACTTTTTAAGTTGTTCAACTCTAAACTTTACATTATGAGTTTTATTTGTATGATAAAAATCGCGGTGTTTTTGAATAATTTCCTTTGCAGTCATGGTTAATATTTGGTTTTTTACAAATGTAGTAAATGATTAAAAGCAACCATTTTAATTGTTGAATCATCTTATAAATATAAGTTAAAAATCATAAAAAAATGAAACCTGAAAGATTTATAAGCATAATGCTAATTACACTTCTTCTAAGTTGTGAAGTAGATGAACAAGTTGATCAAGCGCTTGGAGAAGTAGTATTTGAATCAAATCAATATATATTAAGCAGCTCATTTAATGTTGAAGCATACGTTGATGGGGAAAAAATAGGTCATTTGAATGATCAATTAAAAACTAAGCTTAAACCTGGAATATACAATTATGAAGTAAAGGTTCATTCATATAATGGTGATCCAAATAAATCTATTAAAGGAAAATTAATTGTCAATGAAAATAAAACAAGTGAAATATTTATCGACTTTAAAAAATATAATAGCTGGATTTAACTTCAGCTATTTTAAAACAGTATTTGCCCATAGCTGATTTTTAAGTTTAATTCATACCTTTATTGAAGTTTTAATACTAAAATTTCAATATATGAATATTCCAATATACCAGGTTGATGCTTTTACCGATCATATATTTGGTGGAAATCCTGCCGCAGTTTGTCCCCTTGACAAATGGATTGACACTGATTTAATGCAAAAGATTGCTGAAGAAAATAATTTATCTGAAACAGCTTTTTTTGTGCAGAATGGTTATATGTTTGATATTAGATGGTTTACTCCTAAAAGAGAAATTAATCTTGCAGGACACCCAACATTATCAACTGCCTGGGTAATTTTTAATAAATTAAACTATACTGGTAACGAGATTATTTTTAATTCACATCTTAGTGGAAAATTAACAGTTGAAAGAAATAATGAACTGTTAATAATGGATTTCCCATCGAATAAAGCAAGTAAAACAGAATTGTTTGATGAACTCAGCACTGCATTAGGAAAAGCACCAAAAGAACTTTTAATTGCCAGAGATTATTTGGCTGTTTACGAAAATCAAGAAGATATCTTAGACTTAGCCCCTAATTTTAATCTATTAAGTAAAATTAATGCACATGGTTTCATTGTTACAGCACCGGGATCTGAGTCGGATTTTGTTTCAAGATTTTTTGCCCCATATGTTGGGATAAACGAAGATCCCGTGACTGGGTCGGCACATACAACATTGATACCTTACTGGGCTGAAAGGTTAAACAAAAATGATCTTTCTGCAATTCAATTATCTGAACGTATTGGAAAATTACAATGTGAAAATTGTGGAGACAGAGTAAAAATTGCCGGAACAGCAAGACTATTTATGGTAGGTGAAATAAATATTTAATGGAAATCAGCTTAATACTAACTGTAATTATTGTTGTATTTGTTGCCTCTTTAACAAGATCAACATTTGGTTTCGGCGATGCTCTAATTTCAATGCCACTGCTCGCTTTATTTATTGATATTAAAATTGCGACCCCACTAATGGCATTAATTGCTTTTTTTATAGCTATTTCAATACTTATTAAAAACTGGCAAAAAGTTGAGTTTAAAACTGCATGGAGATTAATTCTCTCTTCAATGGTTGGTATTCCAATTGGATTATGGTATTTGAAAGACATACAAGAGAATTCTATAAAACTCATTTTAGGTGTTCTGATCTTTCTTTTTGGAATTTATTTGCTGATAAAACCAAAACTTATTCGACTTAAGAGTGAGAAATTTTCATGGTTATTTGGATTTATAGCAGGAATTCTTGGTGGTGCATATAATACAAACGGACCACCAATTGTAATCTACAGCTCATTAAAAGGATGGAATCCGCAAAATTTCAGAGCCACTTTACAAGGCTATTTTTTTACTACTGGAATACTAGTTGTTACAGGGCATGGAATTGCTGGAAATTATTCAAACCAAGTATTAACTTACTTTGCATATTGTTTACCTGCCGTGTTTATTGCGGTTGTTATTGGATCTAGAATAAATAAAAAAATCCCCTTAGAACGTTTTCATAAATATATTTATTCGATTTTATTATTACTTGGACTTGCACTCATTTTTAATTCGCTAAAAAACATGACATGAAATATTCGAATAACCTCCCGGCTTCAGAACAATTTTTCGAACTTTTCGAAACAACAGGATGGAACACTAAATATGAACTTTCAAAAGATGAATTAATTCAAGCACTTAGAAATTCATGGTTTTATGTCTGTGTATACGATAAAAATGATTTAGTGGGTTTTGGGCGAATAATATGTGATGGTGTTTTACATGCATTAATTCTCGATGTAATTGTTTTGCCTGAAAAACAAGGTGAAGGCATTGGAAAAGAAATAATGAACAAATTAATTGAGAAATGTAAAACACATAAAATTCGTGATATTCAATTATTCTCTGCAAAAGATAAAGCTGGCTTTTACGAAAATTTAGGATTTGAGCGAAGAAAAGAAGATTCGCCCGGAATGCAATTGGAAAAATATTGGTAATATTTTTAGTGATTTTCCAACTTATAAATTTTTCTTTAGTCTTTAAACTGTAACCCATCATAAAGATGTGGCGTCTAGATTATAAAACTACAAACAGGAAAGTCATGATAAAAAATTATTTATTAACTGCATTTAGAAATATCTTAAGGCATAAAGGTTTTTCGTTAATCAACATTTTTGGATTAGCAATAAGCATGTCGGTTTGCATGTTAATTATTGTTATTGTAATCGATCAATACAGATATGATAGCTTTCAAACAAAAAAAGATCAAATCTATAGAGTTGAAAGCATTGATAATTTAAGCAAATATTCCCTAAAAAATTATGCATCAACTGCTTTCCCTTTATATAAAGAACTAACCACAAATTATGCAGTAGTTGAAGATGCTGTTGTTTTAAATAATTGGTTTGGAGGAACTGGCATTTTGAGTGAAAAAAGAATTTCAATAAATGGTTTTTATACAAATAAATCCTTTTTTAATGTTTTTGATTTTGAACTTACTAAAGAATCACAAAAAGATCCTTTTGCAGAACCATTTTCCATTGTTATGAAAGAGGAAACGGCACAAAAGTTTTTTGGTGATGAGAATCCATTAGGTAAATTTATTCAAATTGATAGCATCGGAGATTTTAAGATAACAGCTTTAGTAAAAAAGACAAATCAAAAATCTCAATTTCAATTTGATATATTAACATCTGTTGAAACACTGGAAATTCTTGAAAACAATAAAAAGATACGTAAAATTACCAATAACTGGGAAAACTTTTATTCGAACTATTTATATATCTTAACCAGAAAAGATGCAAATTTAGATAACATTCAAGCCGCATTAAATGATATAAGTGAAAAGAAATTAACTAATCCTGAAAAAGTTGATTTTGACTTTTATTTAAAACCATTTAATAAAGTTGTTCCAGGAGCATTTATTGGAAATGAAATTGGAATGTTCTTGCCTAAAATTTTCATACTCTTTTTTGCAGGTCTTGCTTTAGTAATAATTATTTCGGCTGCATTCAATTATACTAGCTTATCAATGGCTCGTTCATTATTAAGAGCCAAAGAAATTGGTATAAGAAAAACTGTAGGAGCAAGAAAAAATCAACTTATTTTCCAATTTCTTTCTGAAGCTATCTTGATAGCAGTTATAGCATGCATTTTCGCGTATATTCTATTGCAATTTATTTTACCGGGTTTTGCAGGGATGAAAATGATGTCACTTCTAGAGTTAAATCCTGCCCAGGATTTAAGTGTCTTTGCATGGTTTTTAGTTTTTGCCATCATAACAGGATTTTTATCAGGAATACTTCCTGCATTTTATATGTCAAAATTTAATCCAATTAGAGTTCTAAAAGGTGTTTCTGATATTAAATTATTAAGTAAAATAACACTTCGTAAGATTCTGCTTGTTTCACAATTTGTTTTTTCAATGATCTTTATAATATCCATCATTTTAATTTATCAACAGATGAATTATATGATGAATGCAAATATGGGATTTGATCGTGAATTTGTCTACAATATCCATCTTCAAAGAAATGATTTTCAAACCGTTAAAAATTATTACAGCCAGTTTCCTGAAGTAAAAAATATAGCAGGAGCATCTCACGTTGCAGGTGTTGGACACTTAAATGATGTTGAAATAAAACTAAATGATGGTGATGATAATATAAATGCACACTCATTTACCGTAGATGAAAATTATATCGACGTAATGGGATTAGAATTATTAGCAGGTACAGATTTTCCTAAAAATACAAACTCAGCGATTGAAAGTTTTATTATTATAGATGAATCAACATGCTCAAAATTTAACTTTGAAACACCTCAGAGCGCAATTGGCGAAAGTATGTATGTATATGATTCAATCCTTGTTAAAATTGTTGGTGTAGTAAAAAACTTTGACTATGCTGCTATGTTTCTACCTAAGAGACCTTTAGTTCTAAGACTAAAACCAGATGCTTATAGAATCATTGCTTTACGCATTGAATCCGGAATTTCTCCAATAATAATTTCAAAGTTTAAAGACGAATGGAATAAAATAGATAAGTATAACGAGTTTTCGGGAGAGTTTTTAGATGATGAAATCAAGGAGTATTATTCGTATTTTGAAGATATAATATACTCTGTAGGATTTACCTCTGTTTTGGCCATTGTTATAGCTTGTTTAGGTTTATTAGGAATGGCAACTTACAGCACTCAAACAAAAATTAAAGAAATTGGTGTTCGTAAAGTATTTGGAGCCACTACAAAAAGTATAATTACTCTAATTTCCAAAACCTATTTAAAATTATTTTTGATTGCAGCTTTAATTGCAGGTCCACTTGCCTATATAATAAATAATGCTTGGTTACAATATGTTGCAAACCATGTAAACTTTGGCTTTTTGACTATTTTTATTGGCATATTTATCATAATAAGCTTTGGTATGATTACTATTGCTTCTCAAACCTTAAAAGCAGCTAATACAAATCCGGCACAGTCATTACGATATGAATAATATTATTTATTATTTTTAAATATTTTAATTAATAAAACCTTTTTAACTTTAATTAGTATAAAGAGTTATGAGATTAAAAAAACCATAACTCTTTTTACCTTACTCCTTCAATGTTTTGGGATACTTTAAAAAAAGTAAAAAAGATTTTGACATTTTTGATTTTCTAAATATATTTCGGACGTGAAACCTTATTTTAATTTTTAGAAAAGTGGCCAAGAAAAGAATAGTAATAGATTATGAAAAGCTTCCTGACGAAATTATTAATCGTATTAAGCTTGAATACCCTGATGGTTTTGAAGAAAACCTAGTTACATTTACAAATGCACAAGGAATGTATGTTTCTGCCCTGCCATTCGATACTGAAGAAATATACTACTTAGTTCGTATGACAGAAAAGGAAGCCCGTCGAATAATTAAAGAAGATGATGATTATGATGATGACGGCAAACTACGCGATGATTTCGAAGATGATGTAAATGCAGAAGGTGAAAAGTATTTAGACGATAATATAGATGAAGCAGAAAGTATTGAAGACAATGATGACAATTATGATGTATAATTAATTTCAACATATTTGTTAAAAGCTATTCTTAAGAATAGCTTTTTTTATTTTTTTAACCTCTTTATTACCATAAATGCTTTATCTATATCATTATCATCCAATAAAATAGTAAATTCGTTTGATGTAGACACAACTTCTAAAATATTAATTCCTTCCCAAGCAAGTTTTCTAAAAATGAAATAATAAAGACCAGGTTGTTTTATATTCTCAGTTGGTAATTTTAATGTAATTGCCGATAAATTA
The DNA here is from genome assembly GCA_964587535.1 of uncultured Bacteroidales bacterium. Classification (GTDB taxonomy): domain Bacteria; phylum Bacteroidota; class Bacteroidia; order Bacteroidales; family UBA12077; genus UBA12077. The sequence goes on along the minus strand of CAZPMA010000045.1, from coordinate 13,291 downwards.
GCACTATTTGATATTAATTTTTCTCCTTCAAAAATAACAGGTATATCATTTCTAATTGATTCACTCAAAATAAAAGTAGTTTCATATATTCCTTGTGATATTGTATAAAAAAAATCCTTTTGCTCATGGATAAATTTAAGAAGATTCTGCTGTCTCTTAATTAATGATTCTGAATTCCTAAATGTATAATCCACAAGATTTGATCTAACTATTATATCTCCAATCTTTTTAATTAAACCATCCAGTTTTTTGGTAAATAATGGATCACTGACTGATTCGTATCTTCTAAGTGCCATAATAATAGCACCTTCTTTTATAGGTTTACCTATTAAGTATTCAATTTCTGGTTTTAAATGATCTGCAAGAGCAGCGTAATTAATAATATTATCTTTTAATGCTTCTGCAATAAAAGGCTTTCGGTTAATTAAATAATTTACAGCTTGTGAAATCTTCATAATATCTTTTTTTGTTAAATATATAACATTTTGTTATTAATATGTTATCGAAACATTCGTTTTTATAAAAATGGTATTTTGATTAATACTTTTAAAAAAAAATAAATATGAAAGTCTTAAAATTTGGTGGTACATCTATAGGAACCATAGAAAATATTAAAATTGTTGTAAATTTAATAAATAACAGCAATTTTAAAATTGTTGTTTTATCTGCCTTTTCAAAGGTTACTGATTATCTTTCGGAATTTATTTCACAATCTAAATTAAAAAACAGCAATAAATTGAAGCATATATTGACAGATATTGAAACTCGACATTTGAATATAATCTCTAATTTATTTTCAACTAAAAAATTTGAAGAAATTGCTCAAAATAAACTAAATAATTCAATCCGATTAATTTCATCTTACTTACATCGGGAAATTTCATTAGATGATGAAAATGTGATATTAGCTCAGGGTGAACTATTATCTGTATTAATTATTTACCTGTATTCAGTGGAACAAGAATTAAACATAGCATATATCCCGGCTTTACAATATATGAAAACAAATAATGCAAATGATCCCGATTTTGATTTTATTGGTCATTATTTAAATGCAGAAATAAAGAAATATCCAACATGTTATACATTTTTAACCAGTGGGTTTATATGTAAAAACTATAATGGACAAATCAGCAATTTAGGTCGAGGTGCCAGCGACTATACAGCAACTATAATAGGAAATATATTGAATGCTTCTGTAATTGAGATCTGGACTGATACAGATGGTATTAGAAGTAATGACCCCCGATTTGTTGAACACACTTTACCTATTAACCAAATGTCATATGATGAAGCAGAAGAGCTGGCCTATTTTGGTGCAAAAATTTTGCATCCGGCCAGCATCTTCCCAGCTCAAGAAAAAAGCATTCCTGTACTTATAAAAAACACAATGAATCCAAATGGTCGCGGAACAATAATTTCAGATTATTTATCACCAAACGGAATTAAAGGTATAGCTTCAAAAGATGGAATAACAACGATAAAAATTAAATCTGGTCGGATGATGCAAGCATATGGATTTTTAAGAAGAATATTTGAAGTTTTTGAGAAATATAAAACGCCGGTAGATATGCTTACAACATCTGAAATATCTGTTGCAATGACAATTGACAATAATACTTATATTCATAAAATTAAAAATGATTTATCAAAAATTGGTCATTTAGAAGTGGTAGAAAATCAAAGTATTATAAGTGTAGTTGGTACAAATATTAATTTAACAAAATCTATTCACACTCTAATCAACGCTTTTGATACAATTCCTTTGCAAATGATATCGTATGGTTCAAGTAGTAATAACATTTCAATAGTGATTAGTACTAATTATAAAACCGAAGCACTTAACATTTTAAATGAACGCTTTTTTGCTACCGACAAATGTTTAACAAACAATTAATAGAAAAATATAAGTATAATAGAACTCCGTTTTATTATTACGATACAGGTTTGCTGCAAAAGACCCTTTTTGTCGCTAAAAAAGCAGCAAGCCTGTATAATTATCAACTTCATTATGCCATTAAAGCAAATGCAAATCTCGAACTTCTTCAAATTATTAATAAATTTGGATTAGGGGCCGACTGTGTTAGTGGCAATGAAATATCCAGAGCTTTATTATCAGGTATCCCTAATCATAAAATTGTATTTGCTGGCGTAGGAAAAACAGATGATGAAATTGAATATGCAATTAAACAGGAAATTTTTTCTATTAACTGCGAATCCGTACAAGAATTAAATATTATAAATAATATTGCTCAGAAATTAAATAAAATTGTTCGTATTGCATTGCGTATCAATCCTAATGTAGATGCTAATACTCATCAAAAGATAACCACTGGCTTAAATATTAACAAATTCGGCCTTTCGAATAGAGATATTGCCGACATTATTAATAACATTGAAACATATAAATACTTAATAATAGATGGTTTACATTTTCATATTGGTTCACAAATCCGGGATCTCAGCATTTTTGAGAAACTTTGTCAGAAAGTAAACTATTACCAAGATCTATTTCATAAAAAGGGTATTAAAATTGAACATTTAAATTTAGGAGGTGGTTTAGGTATTGATTATGAAAATCCACTTAACCAAATTCCTGATTTTACTAACTATTTTTCCGTTTTTCATCAAAATTTAAAAATTAAAAAGTATCAAAATATACATTTTGAACCAGGAAGATCTATCGTTGGACAATCAGGAGTATTAATTACCAAAGTTTTATATGTGAAAGAAAATGAAAGTATTAAGACTTTAATTTTAGATGCAGGCTTTACTGAACTGTTGCGCCCGGCGCTATATCAGGCAGATCATAAAATTATTAATTTATCTTCAAACCAACAATTGGATGTATATGATGTTGCGGGTCCAATTTGCGAAACATCAGATTATTTTGCTAAAAACATTTTACTTTCAAAATCTCAACGAGGAGATTTGTTAGCAATAATGTCATCTGGTGCTTATGGAGAAGTTATGGCATCACAATACAATTTAAGACCACGTGTTAATTCAATAAATTCAGATATGCTTAATCTTCAATCTCAGGATTTCCAACCCTAAAGACTTTTCTGGCAAGAACAGGAATTCCATCATTTGTATACCCTTCAACAATAATCTCATACCATGAATTATCATCACCAGTATAAAAATTATATGTTTTTTTGTCATTTGATGAAATAGAAAATTCCGGATTCCAGTATAATGTATTTCTAAATACCGGTTGAGAATTTATTATTTCCAATTTATTTTTAAAGTTTGTAATAGAATCGTTAATAACATATTCAAACCTTGAAACTTTTGCAGGCAACTTTACATCTTTCAGGTTATATCCTTTTGTAAACAAAGCAACCATCCCATAATAATACCTATCTTTCAATAAAATAGGTTGTTGAATTATTTCTATTCGTTCACATTTTTTAGGATCATAGTTTAAGATTGTCCTTGCATTCTCAACATAAACCCCATCAATAAACATAGCTGGAACTCCTGCATAACCAACAGATGTTTTTAAGTCAACAACACTAAATTGTGGGTTTGTCTTCGCATTTAAAACTTTAACTTCCTGCACTATTTCGTAAAAATATTCTCTTATCGAATCGAGCTCTATATAATCCTCGAACATATATATCTTATCTGCTTCTTTATAGAAACTATTGCTTTCTATTTTTTCTGAATATACTAAAGAGTCCTTTTCATTATCTTGTAAATTATATAATGAATTGATACGATAATTAATATATAATTTATCCAGGTATTTTTTATCACTTTTGCTTAAATCAGTTTTGTAAGACTTAATATTATCATATTTATTCAAGTAATTATTATATACCAGTATTGTCAGGTCTTTTCTATTATTGTTTGTATTAATTATAATATCCTTTTTTTCAATTCGTGGATCAATATAAAAACTGAACTCGCCAAATTCATCTGTTTTATTTATTAAAATATTTATAGAAGAATCTGGATACGATAAAAATATATCACTATCAACAAATGGATTTCCCTGGTTATCGATTACTTTTCCTTCTATGAGAGCCCCTTTAATTTCTGGCAATTCTATTTTTCTATTTGGTTGATTACTTTTACGAAACAAACCCTCTATATTTAATTCGTTCTCAGATAAATTATATTTCCCCCGTTTATCTATATTACTATTCCCTTCTGATCTTACTTTACGAATTGAGACTGCTCCATTAATGTTACCATATTTATTGTTAAACTCTTTGGCAGAAATATCAAATGTATAAATTGATTTTTTATTCAAATTATTTTCCGATAAACCATTAATGTTTAAAACATCCAATTTCATGATATTAAAGAAATCTCTTTCTTCAATAACAGTACCATCTTCTTTTTTAAATACAATATTATTCAATCCATGATTTAATGATTTTCTGTTAAATACAATATTCATCGTATTTTTCAATACAACAGGAACATCTTCAGATTCATTAAGTGAATAAAATATTTTCTCGACAAACAATTTATATCCCTTAGAACATGAAATATCAAATAATATTAAATCATCTCTATACTTAAGATTGAACATGATTCCTTCTTCCTCAATATTACCCAGTTCTTTAATTATAGTTTTATCATTATTTTTAATTTCAAGGTGATATTTTTCATCTATTTCTGGTATAAACATCATGCTGCCATACTTATTCTCACAAACTGTATCCTTTACGATTAATCCTTTTGTATTTTTCAAACAAATAGTATCATTACTTCTATTTTGCAGATAAAAATAGATTATGTTCTCTATCCCAGAAACTAATGGTTTATGATAAATTTCTAAGTTGGCATTAACTTTCTTCCCTTGCCTAGAACTTAATATTCGTTCAGGGTTATAAATCAAAATTTGCTTTGCTGTTTTATTTAGATTTGAGTTTTTATTCCAATTAGTATAAGCAATTACATTGTAAATCCCTGTGCTTAAGGTATCAGGCAATAATAATTGACCATAACTCTCCCCTTTATTTAAATACGTCTTTTCTCTTGAAACTGAGTATCCTTTCGAATTAATTATTTCAATGTAAGCTATTTTACTTTTAAAAGTCCCATCAAAATTATTGCTGCCAACCAACTTAAACCAAACATTTTCACCTGCAATATAATCAGATCTATCAGTAATAATTGCTAAGGTTTCATTGTAATCATTGATGTTTTCTTCTCCTTTAGTTTGAAAAAAACCTACAATAAAAAACAAAATATATATTATTTTTTTCATAAACATACTTTCTTTAATCAAATGGCCAGTAATCAGGCATTACAGTTGTGGTTGATGATTGAGAGCAGTCAACACATTCTCGGTCAACAAAAAATATAATATTATCATCAACTCTATCATAAATATAGACTTCTGTACTATCTAAATTCATAGTCTGCAGAAACTGAAGGAATGCTAATTCCCCTTTCGTAAAAGGATTACATTTATCATAATAATTATAAAACTTAATATCAAAGATGGGTGGATTAAATGATATTCTTTTTTCAGAAACTTCACTTGCATTGAAATAACCAAATACTTTCTTATCATCATCAGTTACACAATGAATATTGCTTTTTGCGTTATAGGGTATATTATCAAATATACTTCCATTTTCTTCAGTATTTTCCTTTAGCATTTCCCAAAACTGATAAACAGATTCATTTAAACTAATTAATCTTACAGAAACTGAATAACCAAAATAGGGTTTTGTTTCATTCTCTAATATGCTATATAGCTTTTTATTTTGAATCTTATTTTCAGAATAAGTTGATGCTTGATCAATTATTATTTCATCGTTTTTAATAATGTTGTAACATGGAATATGTGGTATTTCCGGTCTATTCATTACAGAATATGTTGGAAAAAGCTTATATGTTTCAACATACTCCCATTTAAAATAGTAATCAGTATTAGGTTTCCAATCTTTTGTGTCTGCAATAATATCAACCGTTTTTAAAACAGTCCCATCACTAAAATTTTCTTTCTCCCCAAGTGCAAAATAAATTGTATCTATTGAGACAACCTGATTTAATAAAACAGCGTCCGATTCGTATATTTCTCCATCAGAAGTATATATATTTAATACATACCGATTACCAATGTTCCCAACGAATTCAGCCGGGTTAGTTTCGTATAAACCTTCAGAAGTTTCGGTTAAAGTAGCAACAACACTTCCTCCACTCTCAATTTCAACAGTTGCGCCAGTCTCATTAATTATATTGTTTTCTCTTAAGCCTGCCGTTCTAGACAATTTTACTTTATATGATTCATCTAAGTTAGTAATTTCAGCTTCAACTACTAAAAAGTTTGAACCCCCATCTATATTACTTTCATATTTTTCAACACATGAAAAAAGTGCAAGTAAAAAAACTACTATTATCCATTTTTTTTGCATTATCTAAAAACTAAATTTATATGTTAATGTTGGTATAGGTTCGCCAATAATTGATAATTTGTAACCTTGTATTTTCTCATTATTTGTCTTATAAAAAATAGAATAAGGATTCTTCTTACCTGTAATATTTAATATCGAGAAAGTCCAGGTACTTTTAACACGCTTTTTCTTTAAGCTACCCTTATAGGTTAATGATGCATCCCATCTAAAATAATTAGGCACTCTATATTCGTTTCTGTCTGAATAAATTACTGTATAACTATCGCCAAGATATAATTTTGCAATAGGAATAGTTATAGGTGCACCAGAACTAAAATTAAGTACATTTGACAGGGTTAATCTTCTTGTTGGTTTAAAATTTATCACAGTTGATACGTTGTGAGGCTTGTCATTACTCGCCGGATAATATTCGCCGTTATTAACCACTTTCTCATCAATATTACTTTCTGATTTTATAAAAGATCTTGAGTAGGTGTAAGAAATAAATCCAGATAGTCTTCCTGTATTTTTCTTTAATAAAACCTCTACTCCATAAGATTTCCCTTCACCCTGCACAATTTCTGTTTCAGGATGCGAATTATATTCAAACTCACTACCATCTATAAAATCTTTATTGTTTTTTGTTTTCTTATAATAAAAATCAATAGAAATAAAGTATTTATTTTTTAGAAAATCAACATTATAAGCAGCAGATATCTGGTTACCAATCTGGGGTTTAATATATTCATTACTTAACTGCCACGAATCATTTGGAGTTACTCCCTGGCTATTGGTCATTAAATGGATAAATTGATTGTTTCTACTATAACTTATATTTACTTTTTGATTAAATCCAAGATTATAACTAGCCGATAATCTTATATCCAGACCATGATTAAAATTAACCAATTCATTATTGGCATAGTGAATTGTATCCATGATAAACTTATCGCTAATTTTATCGTCTTCATAAATATACTGATCACTTTCTCCAAAAAGAAAATAGGTCATATACCTTAAACCAACATTAAAGGACAAGTCACTTGAATAACTATATATATCTTCGATGTACAAAGAATTAGTTAATGCTTTTTGTTTATTAATATTTATAGGATTAATATTTGAACTACTATAAAGTTTGTTAAAACTCCATGGAGATAACTGCTGATAAACTACTTCAACGCCGGCATTAATATTATTATCAACATTTAACTCTTTAGAAACACTTGTATTAAACTTAAAATCAGATATGGTCTGCTGTTTTTGTGATTCCATATCTTTTACTGCAGTGTTATTGATGGTGCTTTTGTAACTGGTAACACCAATAATGGTTGATAATGTTGTTTTTTCGTTAAGTAAATATTTCCAGTTCAAAGAAGCGATTATATTAGAAAACTTATATAATGAATCTTCGTGTAAGTTAAAATCATCATAACTTTGATAATAAAACAATGACAATGATGATTTGCTTCCTATTTTATAATTTAATTTTGCCTGAAAATCATAAAAAGATGCAGCGCTTCCATTAAACTGGTTTAAATCAATCTGATCAAATACATAATCAGAATACGTGGTTCTTCCTGAAATAGAATATGTTAATTTATCTTTAATTACCGGGCCACTTATTGCAATATTTCCTGTTACAGGACTTACACTTCCATCAACTGACAGATTTTTATAATCACCTGATTTTAAAGACACATCATATACTGACGAAATTCGATTACCAAACTGAATTGGCATACTGGCCTTATATAAATTTACTTTGTTCAATGTGTTTGGATTAACATTTGGAAAAAACCCAAAGAAATGTGAATAAGAATAGGTGTTCATTCCCTCTATCAACACTAAATTTTGGTCTCCTTTTCCTCCTCTAACACTAAATGACATATCTGCTTCACCAACAGATTGAATACCTGGTAATAATAAGGATTGCTTTATGATATCAACTTCACCTAAAAATGTAGGTAGTTCTTCTAATTCTTTTGTTTTAAGCATTTCAAATCCAACAACACTTCTTTCTTTCTTTTCATCTTCCCCTAATATTCTGATCTCTTCTAGCTGTGTTGTTTTTTGAAGCAATTTTACATTGATTGTTCCACCGGAATATATCTCGATTAACCTTTTTGCCGGTTCCATTGCTACATGCTGGTAATGCACAACATGATACCCTTTATCCATTACCAAAGTATAATCTCCATCTTTATTTGTAGATGTTCCTACTTTACCATCATCAATAAATACAGCAACACCAGGAATATTCTGCCCTGAGAATATTTCACTTACATTTCCAGTTAATATTACCCGGTTCATTTTACCGCCCGGAGAACCTAAAATAATAATCTTTTTTTCTTCAGCCTTTAATTTTTCCTTAATTTCATCTTCTGTTTCATCTCCATACACGACTTCAATATCATCATAAATTGCAGATTCTTTTAACTCTTTTTGAATTAATTCTTCTCCTTTTGTTAAAATAATATATTCTTTTTGGTGCTGATAGTATTCAATTTCAGTATTTTCAAACAACTTACTTAATAATATATCTAGGTTTTGATTATTATAATTATCTAACAGTTTAATATCTTTTAACCATTCCTCGTTATAAAAGAACTTAACATTAAACTGATTCTCAATACTCTTAATTATTTCTACATTATGCTGCAAATTATTTTGCACATTAGTATTTTGCGAATAACTTATATTAACAATAATAATTGAAAGTAGAATTAAAATATATTTCATTATTCTTTTTTAATTAACACGTTCTTCAGAAAATTTTATAAGTTTTATGATATTATCTTTTTTGTCCAATTTAATTTTCAGTTTATTTTTTCGGACAAATCTTTTAATCTCCTTAATGTCGACCCCTAAACCTTCATACAATTCTTTTCGTTTTCTAAATTCAATTAGCTTATTATTGTACAACAGATAATGATATTGCATTGCAGAAAACCTATTTTTATTATTCTCTACATATTCATTTAATCGCATAGTATTACCTATATAATATTTTATTTTATTAGAATAAACTTCTTCATAAAAGATAATATCCTGATTAAATAATGGTATTTCTTTGGAAGATATAAAACGATATAGATGTCCTTTTTCATCGATCATCTCAAACTTATCAATTAAATCTGAATTCAATTTTATGAACCTGCTTTTTTTAATGTCATAATCCTGATATAAAACAAGAACCTGATTGTATAAATCATATTTCATTAATGCATCATCAATACACTTATCATCAAAAAACAACTTTGTTTTTAAAAAATCATTTATGAAATAAGGATAATTTACGGCATTATAACTCTGAGGCTGATACACAATACCATATAAAATATCTACATAAGAATTTTCGCATTTATCTTTACTTATTTGAGAAAATGAAATTTTAGTTATAATAAGAATGATTAAAACCGTAATAATAAATCTCCTAATTGTTGAATACATCTGTTATTTTCTTGATTTAGTTTGTTAGACCTGTGCTTTTGTCCTAAGTTTAATAAAAGTGATTTTTTTTTCTTCAACATCTAAACAATGTGTTTTAATTTTAAGATAATCCAAATTTGTCGGTATTATTTTATGATTAAAAAAACTTGTGATCAGTATATCAAAATTGTAATATATTCAAATAATATTGTGACAAATGCGATTAATCAAAATTTTAATTTAAAAAGCCCTAAAATTATTAATTAAACTTTAATAGTACTATAAAAACAGGAAGTAATAATTATCAAATGATAACTTTTAGAATTTATATAGATAATGGAATTGTAAAGTAAAATGCTGCACCTTTCTCAGGCTCGCTTTCTGCCCATATTTTACCACCATTTGCCAATACAAATTCTTTTGTTAGCAGAAGTCCTAATCCTGATCCGGCTTCATTATTTGTGCCCACGGTGGTATAAAAACTTTTCTCATCAAATATTTTTTCGGCTGTTTGTTTATCAAACCCTATTCCCGAGTCTTTTATCTCAATTTTGCAAAATTTATCTTCTTTATTAACTTTAATTTCTATAGAACCCCCACGCGGTGTATACTTTATGGCATTCGACAGTATATTTCTAACCACTGTCATTATCATATTTTTATCTGCATGAATTTCAAAATTTCCGATCATTGAAACTCTTATGGAAATACTCTTGTGGTCTGCAATAGTCCTGAAGAGCTGTAAGTTTCTGTTAATTATTGTATTTAGATTTAAATCATTGGGGTCAAATAAAATTTCACCTCTTTGACTTTTTGCCCATAGCAGTAGATTCTCAAGTAAATCACTTACTGACTGAACTGATTTCATGAAAATATTAAATGTTTCCAACAAATTTTTATTTTGAATAATCTCATCATCTTCTAGTAACATCTCGATTAGAGATTTTAAATTCCCAATTGGACCTCTTAAATCATGTCCAATAATAAGAAACATTTTATCTTTTGTTTTATTTATCTGATCTAATTCATTTTTTTGTTTCTCCAATATCCTATTTTTAGTTCGGCGATTTTTTAGGCCTATTGAAACAAAAATCAATAATACGGTTATTAAAATTAAAATTAGCAGTAATGCAAAATTATTGGTTCTTGCCCTGTTCAACTCTAACTCTCTAATCCGTTTATCTTTATTTAATAAATCTATCTCGGCTTGTTTACGTTGTTTTTCAAACTGATATTCCAGATTAAATATTTTTTCTGATAATTGCTGATTAAACAAGGTGTCATTATATGCAATTATATATTCTAAATACAGGGCTCCCAGTTTATAATCCTTAGTGCTTAATTTTATGTCTGAGAGTATTTTATAAACGTCTCTGATAATTAACTTTGCACCAATATCTTGAGCAATAATTAATGCCTCTTGTGCGTTTTTTTCGGCCAAATTATAATTGCCAATTTCCTTATAAACTTTTGAAATTACAGTATATGTATTGGCAACCAAATCTTTATCGTTAGTTTTGTCAACCACTTCAAGGGACTTGTTATAACTTTCAATGGCTTTTTCATTATTACCAAATGCAAAGTAAGTATCTCCAATATATTTATAGCATACTGCCTGCCCTGAAACCTGATCAATTTCAATTCTGAGCTCTAAAGCCTTTTTAAAATTGTCCTGTGCCTCCTGATATTCTTCACGCAACATTTGGGCTCTACCCAGGTTAAGATGAACATATGCCAACATCCTTTTATGGTCTAATTTTTTAGCTATTTCCAATGCTTTTGACAAATTCTCAATCGCATTATAATAGTAACCCTGATAGATATTTAAATTGCCGATATTTATATAAGCATACCCCTCCTGATCTTCAACTCCATATTCTTTTGCCAATTGTAAACCATTATAATAGTAATCAATGGCTTCAGAATAATTTCCCAGTATTCGATATGCAACACCTATAAAACTGTATGATTTAACAAGCTCCTCATAGTTATTATACTCTTTTGAAAATTTTATTGCTTCAATTCCATACTCAATGGATTTTTCCGGTTCTGAATTTCTTAATTCCCAACAAAGATCATTCAGGATATTTGGCTTTAAACTGTCGTGTGCATTTATTAATTTCTTATACAGACTATCAACATAAGAAATATTATTTGCATTCGTAATTTGAATAATTGCTAAAAGAAGAAATGCCAGGTAAATTTTTTTCATTTGATATTAAATGAGTTTACACAAAAATATATAAATTTTATCAATTCCCGTTTTTAATCTTTATCCTAAGGTGTTAAAATCTTTGTTATAATAAGAATAATCAGATTTCTTAAAGATTAATATTTAGATTCTGTTCGTAATGTAATAAATTTGCCACAAATTATACTAATATAAAAATCTTATAACTCAATAAAATAGATGGAAATATTAAAAGCTCAAAACATTGAGAAGAAGTTTGTTAATCATCTGGCTCTGCATGATGTTAATATTAGCATTCAGGAAAATAGCATTTATGGCCTTTTAGGTCCAAATGGAGCTGGTAAAACAACATTAATCAGAATAATTAATAGAATAACTGCACCTGATAAGGGAGAAATATTTTTTAAAGGCAGACCTTTAAAACCAGATGATGTTCATTCAATTGGTTATTTACCTGAAGAACGTGGTTTGTACAAAAAGATGAAAGTTGGAGAACAAGCACTCTACCTGGCTCGATTGAAAGGGCTTTCAAGAAGAGATGCCTTAAAAAAACTAAAATTTTGGTTTGAAAAATTCGAGATTCAGGCCTGGTGGGATAAAAAGGTAGAAGAACTTTCCAAAGGAATGGCACAAAAAGTACAATTTATTACTACTGTTTTACATGAGCCAGAATTGCTAATATTTGATGAGCCTTTTAGCGGATTTGATCCTATAAATGCAAATATGTTAAAGCAAGAAATTTTAGAGCTACAGAAAAATGGTTCTACCATAATATTTTCTACTCATAACATGGGTTCTGTTGAAGAACTCTGTGATCATATCACATTAATAAATAAATCAAAAAATATTTTAAGCGGCCAAATAGATGATATTCGCAAACAATATAAATTAAATATCTGTGAAATTTCCTTTAATGGAAATACAGATAAATTAAAATCATCCTTAAACAATCACTATGAGATTATTGATGAAACAAAAGTTAATGGTCATAATGCTGTAAAAGTAAAGTTGCTGCACCATACAAATCAAAATGAATTACTTTCATTAATAATCCCTTTTGTTGAGATCATCTCATTTAATGAAATCATTCCTAGCATGAATGATATATTTATTAAGGTTGTTAACGATTACAAAAACTAACTCCGTTTAAAATTACATGTCATGAATAAGATAAAATTAATCATATCAAGAGAATATCTATCCAGAGTAAAAAAGAAATCATTCATTGTAATGACCATACTAGGTCCTGTTTTATTTGCTGCAATGATGGTTGTTCCTGCATGGCTGGCTTCATTAGAAGATACAA
>CAZPMA010000044.1:0-23746 GCA_964587535.1 uncultured Bacteroidales bacterium | reverse complement strand
TTTAGATTTTAAAACTCACTTACACAACCTTTCTTTGGATAATCGATGGTATAATGCAATCCACGACTTTCATGCATGTCTTGTGCCATTTTTATAATTAAATATCCAACATTAATTAGATTTCTAAGCTCACACAGCTTTTGTGAAAGGGTGGATTTTTCATAAAGCTCTTCTGTTTCTTTATATATGATTTCTAACCTTCTAAGAGCTCTTTCCAAACGTAAATTGGAACGTACAATTCCCACATAATTACTCATGATTTGTTGCATCTCTTTGTAGTTCTGAGTAATCATAATCATTTCTTCCGGGTAAGTTGTCCCTTGTGAATCCCATTCCGGAATATCGTTATTATTTTGAATCTGACTAATCCTTTTTATTGCATCTTTTGCAGCTCGGTTGGCATATACAACAGCTTCAGATAATGAATTGGATGCAAGTCGGTTGGCACCATGTAATCCGGTTGAGGAAACTTCTCCTACAGCATATAACCTGTTAATTGTACTGGCTCCATTCTCGTCTACTTTTATGCCACCACACTGATAATGAGCAGCCGGCACAACAGGTATTGGATCAGTAGCAATATCGATTCCCAACGATCTACATTTTTCAGTAATATTTGGGAAATGCTTTTTGAGTTTTACAGGATCTAGATGAGAACAATCCAGATGAACATAATCATCCCCTGTGATTTTCAATTCATGGTCAATGGCACGGGCAACAATATCTCGCGGAGCAAGACTTCCACGCTCATCATATTTTTGCATAAATTCTTTTCCATCTGTTGTTTTTAAAACAGCCCCAAACCCACGTAGTGCTTCTGTAATTAAAAATGATGGTTTTACTCCCGGATTATAAAGTGATGTGGGATGAAATTGAACAAACTCCATATTTTCAATCGCACCTTTAGCGCGATATGCCATTGCTACTCCATCACCTGTTGCAATCTTTGGGTTGGTTGTTGTATCATACAAATTGCCCGTACCACCAGTGGCAATTAATGTAATTTTTGATAGAAAAGTGTTTACTTCTTGTGTGTGTAAATCTAAAACATAAGCTCCATAGCATTCGGTGTTATTATGACTTCGTTTTACAAGCTTACCCAGGTGGTGCTGAGTAATAATATCAACAGCAAATTGATATTCTAAAACTTCAATATTTGGATGTTTTTTTACTCTGTTAACCAAAGAAAGCTGAATTTCTTCACCAGTATTATCTTTATGATGTAAAACCCGATATTCCGAATGTCCTCCTTCTTTACCAAGATCATAATTGCCTTTTGAATTCAGATCAAAACTTACGCCCCATTCAATTAGCTGATTGATTTGTTCCGGAGCCTCCCGAACTACCATCTCAACAATTTCTCTGTCACACAATCCATCTCCGGCAATTAGAGTATCTTCAATATGTTTTTCAAAATTATCAGGCTTATAAGTTACAGCAGCAATTCCGCCTTGTGCATATTTTGTGTTTGACTCTTCTAAATTAGTCTTACTAAGAAGAACAACTTTTCCGTACTCTGCCACTTTTAAAGCAAAACTTAAACCTGCAATACCTGATCCAATAACTAAAAAATCAGTTTCCTTAATCATATCTCAAACTTATTGAAGTTTTTATTAAGCAAAGTTAGGTATAGTAAATGAAAATCAAATAAAATATTGAGTATAAGTATAAAATTCGTATATCTCAATAATGTTATGATTTAAAAACAATTTCGATTATTTTTGTCAGATTAATAAAAAACAACAAATAAAATTTAAATATGGCTCAAGACGATCTTTTTAAGAAATTAATTGCACATGCGAAGGAATACGGATTTATTTTTCAGTCAAGTGAAATTTATGATGGATTAAGTGCCGTTTACGATTACGGTCAAATGGGTGTTGAACTAAAAAACAATATTAAGAAGTTTTGGTGGGATGCAATGGTTAAAATGAATGAAAACATTGTTGGTATTGATGCAGCAATATTTATGCATCCGGAAATCTGGAATGCGTCGGGCCATACCAGTGCTTTTAACGATCCTTTAATTGACAATAAAGACTCAAAAAAAAGATATCGTGCCGATGATTTGATTGAAGAGCACATCCAAAAATATCAGAATAAGATTGATAAGGATGTTGAAAAAGGCCGAAAGAAATTTGGTGATGCTTTTGATGAAAAACAATTTTTAGAAACCAATCCAAATGTTTTAAGAAATAAAGCTAAGATCGACGAAATTCAAGGTCGTTTGGTAAAAGCTTTAGAAGCAGATGATTTAGCTGAGATTAAACAAATTATTCTAGATTGTGAAATTGCTGACCCTGTTTCAGGCTCAAAAAACTGGACAGATGTTCGTCAGTTTAATTTGATGTTTGAAACTCAGTTAGGCTCGGTTGCTGAGGGAGCAAGTAAAATCTATCTACGTCCGGAAACCGCACAAGGTATTTTTGTGAACTACTTAAATGTTCAAAAAACAGGACGTATGAAAATTCCTTTCGGAATTGCACAAATAGGTAAAGCTTTCCGCAACGAGATTGTTGCTCGTCAATTTATATTTCGTATGCGTGAGTTTGAACAAAT
The DNA here is from genome assembly GCA_964587535.1 of uncultured Bacteroidales bacterium. Classification (GTDB taxonomy): domain Bacteria; phylum Bacteroidota; class Bacteroidia; order Bacteroidales; family UBA12077; genus UBA12077. Next base: position 21,187 of record CAZPMA010000044.1, on the reverse strand, counting down.
GGAAATGCAATTTTTTGTAAAACCGGGAAGCGAAATGGAATGGTTTGAACATTGGAAAAATCTAAGAATGAAATGGCATAAGTCGATGGGATTACCAGAAGAAAAATATCGTTTCCATGAGCATGATAAACTAGCACATTATGCCAATGCAGCTTTCGATATCGAATTCGAATTTCCGTTTGGGTTTAAAGAATTAGAAGGAATCCACTCACGTACTGATTTTGATTTATCGCAGCACCAGAAATTTTCAGGAAAGAAAATCCAGTACTATGATCCTGAGTCCGGAGAAAGCTTTGTTCCATACGTAGTTGAAACTTCAATAGGTTTAGACAGAACTTTCTTAACATTATTATCGGCAGGTTATAAAGAAGAAGAAGTAAATGGTGAAACAAGAGTTGTTATGCAAATTCCACCGGCATTAGCACCAATAAAATTGGCAGTTTTACCATTGGTAAAAAAAGATGGATTACCAGAAAAGGCCCGTGAGATTATAGATGAACTGAAATTTGATTTTGCATGCCATTATGAGGAAAAAGATTCAATAGGTCGTCGTTATCGTCGTCAGGATGCAATAGGAACCCCATACTGTATTACCATAGATCATCAGACAATAAAAGATAATACTGTAACAATTCGCGATCGTGATACTATGGAGCAGGAAAGAGTTCAAATTTCAGAACTTGCTCATATTCTTGACGAGAAAGTAAGCATGAAGAAATTACTGAAAAAGATTTTCTAAATTCATATTTAAAAACTTTTAGTGAGCGAGAAGAAAAAAGTACTAATAATATCATATTACTGGCCCCCAAGTGGTGGGGCTGGTGTTCAACGCTGGTTAAAATTTGCTAAGTACTTACCAAACTTTAACTGGATTCCGGTAATTTATACTCCATCAAATCCTGAGAGTCCAGCCGATGATGAGAGTTTACTAAAAGAAATTCATCCTGAAACAATTGTAGTTAAGAAGCCAATTTGGGAGCCTTATAGTTGGTATAAGAAAATAATTGGGCAGAATAAAAACCAAAGAGTTAATGCAGGTTTTCTTGCCGAATCAGAAAAACCTAAAAAATTGGAAAGAATTTCTGTTTGGATAAGGGGAAATTTATTTATTCCTGATGCCAGAAAATTCTGGATAAAACCTTCGGTTCGCTTTTTACACAAGTATTTAAAAGAAAATAATATTGATACTATTATTTCTTCAGGCCCGCCCCATAGCATGCATGTTATAGCGTTAAAGGTAAAGCAAAAGCTTAATGTAAAATGGATAGCTGATTTTAGAGACCCATGGACCAATATTGATTATTATAAAGATTTATTGCTGACAAATAGAAGCGATAAAAAGCAAAAAAAGTTGGAAAGAGATGTATTACTGAATGCTGACTGTGTAATTACTGTTGGAGAAACAATGGCTCAAGAATTTAGACATATTGGAGCAAGCAAAGTTGAACTTATAACCAATGGATACGATGCCGAAGATATTCCTGAATTAAAACCTAAACTTGATGAAAAGTTTTCAATTGTTCATGTGGGAGCGATTAATAAAGATAGAAATCATCCAATATTTGTGAAAGCTTTAAATGAATTAGTATCCAAAAATCCGGAACTAAAGAATGATCTGGAAATTAAATTAATAGGAAAAGTTGATCACAGTGTAATTGAAGAGATTAAAAAATATAATTTATTAGATAACCTAAAACAAGTGGATTATATCAGTCATAATAAGGTTTTAATAGAGCTAATGAAAGCCAGACTTTTATATTTACCAATTAATAATTCTCCTAATGCAAAAGGCATTGTAACTGGAAAGGTGTTTGAATATCTTGCATCACAAAGACCTATTTTAACAATTGGACCTACAGATGGAGATATGGCTGCCATTTTAAAAGAAACAAAAGCAGGCGAAATATTCGATTTTGAAGATTTTGAAAATGTTCATGCATTTATCTATAAAAAGTATATGATCTTTAAAAAAAACGAAGAAGATTTCAACTCAAATGAGAGTAGTATCTTTTCAAGAGCAGAACTAACAAAGAAGTTAAGTCTTTTGCTGAATCAATTGCAGGAGATCAATGATTAAACATTTATTATGATGAAAACCAAAAAGAAAAAAGAAATAATAAAAATTTTAAAAAATTTATTAAAAAAAGACACATTTAAAGGTTCTGAGAAATATTGGGAAAAAAGATATAACTCAGGAGGAGATTCAGGAAGGGGTTCATATGATAAGTTTGCAGAATTCAAAGCGGATGTTATAAATGATTTTGTAAAAGAGAATGATATTAGTAGTGTAATTGAATTTGGTTGCGGTGATGGAAATCAGTTAAAGTATTATCATTTCGAGAAATATTTAGGACTTGATGTAAGTGAAAAAGTTATACAATTATGCAACAGCAAATTTGCTGAAGATAATAATAAAAGTTTTGATTTAATCAGCAATTATCATAATCAAAAGGCGGATCTTTCAATGTCGATAGATGTAATTTACCATTTGGTAGAAGATGAAGTTTTTAATAAACACATTGATTCATTGTTTAAATCATCTGATAAGTATGTTATTATTTACTCATCTAATTCGGATGAGCTTAATACAAATTCGCAACCACACGTAAGGCATAGAAAGTTTACTGAAAGAATAGAAGAAAAACATGCAGATTTTGAACTAATTAATCATTTAAAAAACAAATACCCTTTCTCTTACGACAATAAAGAAGAAGGATCGCATGCTGATTTTTATTTTTATAAAAAGAAATAATTTATTTTAACTGAGATAAGTTTTTCTTCCAGGCTAATGGATTTTTCCATTTATTCCAGAAACCTTTTATTGCAATTATTTCACGTTCTTCATAGAAATTTAAGAAGTATAAAGCAAAAGGAAATATTACAATAATTATAGTCTTAATTGTAAAAACCAGAAAGAAATTAGTTAAATCATTGCTTAGCATTGCCACTATAATAAATGCCGAAACCAGTATTATCATTTTAATAATTTTGGCTAACTCGTATGGAACAGGGTAATACTTGTTAGAGTAGTAATAATAACTAATACAAAATATTATTCTTGAAATTAATGTAGCAACAGCAGCTCCATAAATTGAAAAATAACTGATTAATATAACATTTAGAACTATATTAATGATAGATACAATGATAATTATTCTGGAAATAATATTTGTTTTTTTTGCAATATTTAAACCAAAAGCAATGTTATATCGAAACTGATCTATTATAAGGGAAACAGATAATATTGGAATTATTTTAAAAGCAACCAGATAATCTTCTTTTTTAGCCATTAAATCAACAAGTTCTTTTCCAAAAACAGATACCATTAATGCGATTAAAGTAATAGCATATGTCATATATGTTGCCAGTTTGGAGTAAAACCGGGTATTGTTTTTATCATTTACCATTTTATAGACAATGGGAGTTATAGCAAATTGAGCAGATGACATAAATATACCTTTAATTAAACTGGAGATTTTAAAACCTAAAGAATAAACTCCTGTCTCTTTAAATCCGGCAATATACCTAATGCTATATCTATCAGCTACATTTAATAGAACGGCAGCAACTGCTGAAATAGTTAAAGGGTAACTAAATATTAGAATCTTTTTAAGGATTTTACCTTCTAAACTAATTTTGATGTTTTGAAGTATATATCGAATAGTTATGATCACAAAAATAATATAACTTATAATCTGTGCTTCATAAATACCATGAACTCCTCTTTTCAAATTTATAATAAAAAATATGGTAAAAAACAAAGCTATAATAAGTCTTACTAAAGAAGTAACAGAGAACATAACTGCTTTTGATTGCAGTCTCATTAAACTTGTTATCAATTGACTAACTAATTGTAAACCAGCTGATATTAGAAGTAATACTATTAAATTTTGATAGTCTGCACTTTCAAAAATTAGAATAGCAAGCTGTTTTTTGATAATGATAAACAAAATCACAAATGCAGATGAAAAAACAAGCACAAACAAAAGAATGGTGAAGAAAATGGAATTTTGTTTTTCTTTATCTTTTATATCCCAATACCACCTTGTAAGCCCTTGGTGCATTGATAATCCTAAAAATGCGATCAGGATCTGGGATGATATTTCTAATATGCTAAGAACACCAAACTCTTCAACAGACATTTGTTTGGTGTAGATTGGGATTAAGATAAAACCAACCAGCTTTGAAGATATATTTCCAATGCTATAAATTGCTGTTTGCTTTACTGTATCTTTTAATTTACTCAGCATTTTAATGTGGTAGTTTATTTATTAGCTGATTGCCTAACACTCCTTCTCCCTTATTGTTTTTAAGCAATTCTAATAATTTATCATAAAATTGATCTATCCCTGTTAAATCGGCATCAACTTGAAAACCATTATGCCATAAGAAGGTAAATAATCCATTAAATTTTTTAATTTCAGAAATTAAATCTTTTATTTTATTTAAAGCATTATCAGCACTTAGGTTTCTGTATTTAAAAAGAGTAGTGTCCATTGCAATTAATGGAAACTCCCAAACATCTGTCATCTTATCATTTTCGTGGTCATATATTCGAAAAGGAAAGCAAAATGAATTTCGAAAACCTTCATGTTCAGCAAATCCAATCGAACAGTCATATTTTAAACCCGTTTTTTGCTGAATTTGGGATGTAAAGGTGTTTTCATAAATTAATCTGTGCTGCCTAACACCTAAAATTTCTTGTGGTGATTCTTCTTTTAGATTCTTATATACACCTTGCATTGCACGTAAAGATTTTGCAGAACGAACAGTACCATGCAATCCAATCTCACAGTTGTCATCATTAAGAAAATGGAATAAATCCTTAATTCTTTTATCACTATACAAATAATACGAATCAGCGTGAAGTTTATCTTTTTGTAGAAAGAAGAAAACAGAATTGAAACTATATTTTTTTTCAGTTTTTCTAATTTGATCAAAATCCCAGTGTGGATTTCTCCTGTGAAAAATATTTATCCAGTTTAAAAAGTAGTATGTGAAAATTTGGAGTCGTTTAAAAAATTTATCCCGGGAAGGAGCTAAGCCTATCATCTGTTTAAACTTATAACCAACTTCAAAGTAATCAAACGTGTCAACCTTATCAACATCATGAGTTAAAAGTATTCCAAAATTGGTAAAAAGTTTATTCTGATAAATTGTGATTTTATTTTGATTACCCCATTCTTTTAAAGCATTTATAATAATTTTAAAATAGTAATTAACAATGGGTTTATCAATTATTCCAAGCTTCTTTTGTAACGACACGTCATATGGAAACCTTCCATAGTTATCTTTAATAGTTGATTTGTACTCTTGTAGCCCGGAAAGCAGATAAAATGAAGAAGTGATAAGATCTTGTTTGAATACAAGATTATTGTTTTTGTCAATTTCGTAAAAAATCTTTTTATCCGGTAGTGGGAATAATACAGGAATATTATCTAATGTTATGATGTTGCTGTAATCAAATTCTTTTTCCGATAAAGGAAAGATTATTTCACCTGAAAAAATATTTTTTTCAATCTCTTTCATTGAAAGAAACTGAAAGTTGTTTTTTATCTCATCCAGATTTACAAATAGGTTAAGATGAAATAGAACATAATCAATTTTATGTTTATGTAACAACTCCATGAAGTTATTTTTTACAGGTTGCGATTAAATCAATCCCCTTATTTAAGTTTTTATCAGTAATATAAAAGTCATTAACATTATAGTTGTTTATTATCGGTGATGCTTGTAAACTTTCAGCTTTATTTCCATTTCTCTTATTAAAAAAGTTTATGATAAACTTAATCTTAAATGTTTTACCAATTGATAATAATAATCGTTTAACAGGCAATAAAACCAGATAATGATGCAGTGGCGTTTTAACTCTTTTCTTTTCAATTTTTTCTATTGTTTTGTTGCTCCTCACAACAGAAATGTTTACTTCCCTATAATGTTTATTCAATAATTTATATAGCTGTTTTGGCGTATATTCTATTTTATGGAATTTATTTTTTGGCTTTTGACAAGGATACAATCTAAATTTTCTATTTGGCGTTGTTATTATTATTAATGACCCCGGCTTTAATAATCGCTTAATTTCATTTAAATATTTTTCAGAATCATTTTTATCTATATGTTCAATAACCTGAAAACTTATAGCTATATCGAATGTTTGATCATCTTTGCTAATGCCATTTAGTATGTTAGCATTTATGTATTCAATATTGTTGTTCGTATTATTATTTTTAGCATAATCGAGCGAATCTTTATCGATATCTACTGTAGTAATTGATTTGGCAAATTGAGAAAGAAATTTTGAACCATAACCTGATCCACAGCCAATTTCAAGAACATTTTTATCAACAACAAAATCTTTAACATACTCATATGCTCTTAAATGGCGCAAGAACATTAAAGATCTTTTTTCATCATCTTGTCTAAATTTATCCGGGTTCATCCATTCTTTTGTCATATCAGTCCTGTTTTTTGTAATATCTCTGAAAAATCATTTTCAAAATTTATAGGTTTATATCCATTAATATTTTGCAATAATTCTTTTTGATACTCTTCTATTAAGTGGTTATTATTTAATAAGTTTTTCAATATATTTTGTACTTCTTCTAAGTTATTATATCTCAACTCCTTAATTGGCACGATCTCTTTCTGTCCTCCAGAGTTATGTACGATAGGTATTACCCCTGCAGAGATGGCCTGAACAGTAACAATTCCAAAGGGTTCATTAATCATTGTGTGAATAAAAAACGTAGAGTTTTGAAGTGTTTCTAACAATTCAGGATATGGTAAGTTACTCAACAATGAAACATTTTCAACACTATTTTTATTAAGGTAGTTAACACATTTATTAAAATATGAATCATTTTTTTCAGCGAATCCAATAAAGTTGAATTTAATTTCTGGCAGCTGTTGAGCAATTTTTATCTGTTCCAGCTGTCTTTTTGAAGGATGAAACCTACCTAAACTACAAACAGTTAATTTTTTTTTATTTGTTTGTTTTGGACTGAAAAATTCAACCGAAGGATATATTACTTCAATCGAATTAGACAGGCTATTATATACCCTAATTATTGCAGCCTTAGTAAATTCTGAATTTGCAATAATTACGTGATTTTTAATATTTGTTTTAGAAATAGTATAAAAAAACCTGGCAAGTAGTTTATCAATTTTTAAGATAATCCTTGCAAAAATGCTATTTTCTGTAATGATATGATGAATTGATCTTTTATGAGAAACCCTATCTTTTCTCGGGTAATGAATATAAGAGAGTAGATTAACCTTTTTATTTAAATAATCAAAAGTATTGTTGCTATTTATTACTAAATCGTAGTTAAGCAGCTTTTTATTAATTAAGACATGAAAAAAAAGCTTATTTATTTCAGGAAGCTTTTTTAAAAAATTTGGTTTAATTTGAATATAATTAAATTCAATTTCTTTGTTGTATTCTTTTATTATTTCTTCTTTTGATAAGTTTAACCTAAAACTTATAATATCAGGAACAATATTGTATTTGTTTAAAATTGAAATCATCTCAACAATTACAGCTAACCTTCCCCCTTTGCTAATTAAATCCTGGATAATAGCTACTGTCATAGTTTATAGTTTGTATATTTTAAAACAAATTCATTGCATATTGCCTTTAATGATTCTTTATCTGATACATTCCAGTTGTTATATGTTGGGAAGGAACCCATCTTTTGTACATTTGATTTAATATTAAGTGATTTTTCAATTCGTCTGGATGAAATTTCTATGTTTAAGAAATTTAATAAGTCACTTACCGTATTAAAGTTTAAATTATTAAAATTGAAGTCAAATACTTTATCAGGGTTGGTTTGTTTAAAATCTTCAATAAATTGATTTGTTTCTTTCCACAACCAGGTTACCTTTTCTATCTGATTGTATTTATCCCAATCAGCATTTGCAATTATTCTTTTAATATCGTCTGAGTTTCCTTCGGTATAATAATTTCGTCTTATCCCTGAGCGAACAAATTCTCCAGGATGACGATATAAATGGACAAATCTTGCATCAGGAAAGATTTCAACCAATAATGGAGCAAAAAAACTAATATAGTTATTGGTTTCAATATATCTTTTTTGTGATTTATATGAATATCTCAGAAATTGTTCTCTTGCAACCCAGAATATTTCCTTTAATAGTTTATCATCAAATCTAGTTAATATATCCTGATTGTAAGCTTCATAGGCTAGTTTGCTTTGGAAAGCTAAATTAGGCGTAGGGTTGTGCAAAACCATTAAAGATTTGTTGTGTGAAAACAAATCAGAAAACCATTTTGTTCCGCACCTTCCGGTGGAAAGAAAAAAGACAGGTGCTTTTATATATTCATTAACATTACTTCGTAAATCAAAGTAACTTAATTGTTTTTTCGATTTACCAAATTTGATTTGCCAATAAATATCATCAAGAGTGATATTGAAGTACTTCTTAAATCCCATATTTATTATGTTTCCGAGTACAAATTAACTAAATTTTTCCCAACTATTTCAGTGTTATATCTTTCTTCTACAGCTTTTTTACCATTTTTACCCATAATCTTTCTTAGATCAGAATCATTATAAAGCTCAAGAATTTTATTTGCAAGATCATTTGCATCATTATGTATATGAACCAAACCACAATATTCTTCATTAACAATTTTTTCCTGGGGTGTACAGTTTGATACAATAATTGGACGTTCAAACAACATATACTGAAATATTTTATTTGCTACTCCAGATTCATGTTGATCATTTTTTTCAATAGGAGAAAGGCAAACATCACTAATTTTAATATATGACGGTAAAAGTGAAATGTCTTTCCATTTGTAATAAATGATATTATCTGAGATTGAAGGTTTTATGAATGACATTAAAAACTCATCTTTTTCTGCTTTATCTATTGGCCCGATTAATAGAAGTTTAATGTTTTTATGTGTTTTAGTAAGCTCTTCTAATGCTTCTAATGCGAAATAAATACCCCTTCTTTTTGATATACCACCGAAGTAAAATAAAATGAAATCATCAGTGTTTTTTTCTAAGATTTCAGGGTGTATTTCATAGGTGTTAAATTCGTTAATATTAGGAACATTAGGGTATATAACAAACTTTTTATTTTTTAAACTCTCATACTTATTTTGTAAACTATTTTTAAATGATTCACTTAAAACAACAATATTATCTGCATAATTTAAATAACGTTCTTCAATCTTAGTCCATTTGTTTGGTCGGATAAATAGTTTCAAAGATTGTTTATACATCCACCTATATCCTTTTACAGCAGCAGGGTAGTTTTCATGAAGATCAAGCGTTATTTTTACATTTTCCTTACTGGCGGCTTTATGAGCAGGTTTAGCCATATATAAATCGTGTGCGTGCAGGAAATCTATGTTATAATCTTGTATAAACTTATTAATCTTAAAAGACCAAAAAAGGTTGTAAAAGGCTATGGTATTATTAAAAGCAAACAGAATATTTTTAATTTTCCTATTTAATTTAACTCTTTGAATTTGAATACCATCTGTTCTATCATCACTGTAAACAATATTATTATATCCAAGACATAAAACAAAAACATTAAAGCCATTTTGTTTTAAAATCTTACACTCAGTAACAACTCTAATATCATTATCAAATTCATTGTCAACAACAACCCCAATATTTTTCATTATTTCATATTTTATAAATTCAAAATTAACAAGAAAAATTAATGATCTGTCTATATAATGGCTTTTTTGGAATGATTAATAATAAATAATCTATTTTAAAGTTTAACTTTATGGTCTTAATATCATTGTAAATTTTAATTCTATGGATAAAAAGATACTTAATGGAATTTTAACGCATGCAATAATCGCTGTTATTTTAATAGTAATTTCATATTTATATGCTTACCCAATTTTAGAAGGAAAAGTAATACAGCAACACGATAAAACAACATTTTTAGGGACATCAAAAGAAATACGAGATTATAGAGATAAAACAGGTGAAGAGGCATTATGGACAAATAGTATATTTGGTGGGATGCCTTCTTATCTAATATCCACAAGCTATAAAGCTAATTTAATTAAAAAGGTAAATGATTTTTTACAAGTGGGTAAAAGACCTGCTTCTCAGATTTTTTTGATATTGTTGGGTGGATATTTAGCGCTTATAATGTTTGGCGTCAATCCCTGGTTAAGTCTTATAGGAGCTATTGCCATTGGGTTTACTTCGTATAATTTTATTATTATTTCTGCAGGCCATAATTCAAAAGTTTTCGCTATTGCATATATGGCGCCAACAATTGCAAGTATTTATTATACCTTAAAAAAGAAGATGTTGGTAGGAGGTGCATTAACTGCACTATTTTTGGGTTTAATGATAAATGCAGGACATTTTCAGGTAGCATACTATACTTTTTTAACTGTTTTAATCCTTGGAATAGTTGAAATGATATATTCTTTTAAAACAAAAGACACAAGTTTTATCAAGAGAATAGTTGTTTTAATCATTGCTGTTTTTCTGGCTTTAGGAAGTAATTTCAGCTCATTGTGGACAACTTATGAGTATGGTAAATATTCTACACGCGGAAAGTCTGAATTAACACATGATGCTGATAATAAAACTTCAGGATTAGATAAAGATTATGCAATGGACTGGAGTTATGGAATTGGTGAGACATTTACTTTGCTTATACCTAATTTTAAAGGTGGAGCAAGTGTTGGATCAGTAGGAGAAAATTCAAATACATATGAATTTTTCAAAAAAGCTCAGGGCGAACGATATGCTTCTCAGGTTATAAATCAACTACCTTTATATTGGGGAACCCAACCAGGAACTTCAGGACCTGTTTATTTTGGAGCAATAATCATCTTTTTATTTGTTTTAGGGATATTTCTATTGGATAAAAGATTAAAATGGTGGTTAATAACTGCAACATTAATTGCAATTGTACTTTCGTGGGGTCATAACTTTAGATTCTTTTCTGAAATATTCTTAGACTATTTCCCTGGGTATAATAAGTTCAGAGTAGTATCAATGACGCTTGTTATTGCGCAAATAACAGTTCCTTTAATGGCAATATTAGTTCTAAAGAAAATTATTGAAGAAAATATTGAAAGGGGTATTATTGAAAAAGCTTTGAAATATTCATTATATATCGTAGGTGGATTAACCTTGTTTTTTGCAATTTTCCCAGGATTATTATTTGACTTTAATGCTCCTATTGACCAGCAATATATTGCTCAAGGAGGAAGAGCTTTTGTTGATGCATTGCAGGATGATCGTAAAATGTTATTAAGAAATGATGCATTTAGATCATTCGTTTTTATATTAATATCTGTTGGTGCAATCTATTTTTATTTAAAAGATAAATTAAAATTAAACTATTTATATGGAATTTTATTTTTATTGATAATAGTTGATATGTGGGGAGTAGATAAAAGATATTTGAACGACAATAATTTTGTAAGTAAAAGAGAAGCTAAGGAGCCGTTTAAAATGTCTCAGGCAGATAAATATATTCTACAGGACACAGATCCTAACTTTAGAGTATTTAACTTATCTGTTGATCCATTTAATGATGCTAGCACAGCATATTTTCATAAATCTATCGGAGGATATCATGGTGCAAAAATGAAACGATACCAGGAACTAATAGAATATCAGATATCAAAAAACAATATGGACGTATTAAATATGCTTAATACAAAATACTTTATTATTCCTGATAATAACAGGCAACCAGTTCCTCAATATAATCCCGAAGCACTAGGGAATGCCTGGTTTGTAAATAATTACCATATCGTTGAAGATGCAAATGAAGAGATAGCGGCATTAAGTGATTTTAACCCAGCTAATGAAGCAATTATTGATAAAAGGTACAGTCGGTATGTTGAAGGGAAAGAATTTACTAAAGATTCTTTATCTTATATTCAGTTGGAATCATATAAACCAAATCAATTGATATATAAGGCAGAATGTTCAAATGAAGAGTTGGCAGTATTTTCTGAGATTTATTATCCAAAAGGATGGAATGTGTTTATTGATGGCCAATCTGTTAATCATTTCAGGGCAAATTATATCTTAAGAGCTATGGTAATTCCTGCAGGAAGTCATACTATTGAGTTTAAATTTGAGCCAAAATCATTTTATCTTGGAAATAAAATATCTCTGGCAAGTTCATCCATATTATTGTTATTATTATTGTTAATATTTGGCAGCGAATTTTTATCTTATTATAGAAATTTGAATAGCAAAAAATAATGTTGATCAATTCATTAGATTAATTTTTATCTTTGCATAACTTTTAAAACAGCATGAGTAAAAAAGAAACAAATATTACCAAACGTAGATTAAGAAGTTCTTATATTACTTCAATTATAAGTATATCTTTAGTTCTTTTTCTTTTAGGTATGTTGGGATTATTGGTGTTGAATGCAAAAAGACTTTCGATATATGTAAAAGAAAATATAGGGTTTTCTGTAATTTTAAATGAAAATGTAAAAGAAGTTGATATTATTCTTTTGCAAAAAAGTCTTGATGCTGCGGAGTTTGTTAAATCAACAAAATATATTACTAAAGAAGAAGCCGCTAAAGAGTTACAACACGATTTAGGAGAAGATTTTATTGAATTTCTTGGATTTAATCCGTTATTAGCATCCATTGAAGTAAATCTTTATGCCGAATATGCAAACCCAGATAGTATTGAAGTAATTGAAAAAAACTTTAAACAATACGATCAGATAAAAGAAGTATTTTACCAAAAATCATTGGTTAGCCTGGTTAATGAAAATATTAGGAAAATTAGCATTATTATTTTGGTCTTTAGTGGTTTATTGTTTTTAGTTGCTATTACCCTAATTAATAGCACAATAAGACTTTCTGTTTATTCAAAACGATTTATAATTAATACAATGCAATTAGTGGGTGCAACAGGAGGATTTATAAGAAGGCCATTTTTATATAAAAGTGCTGGTAATGGTATTATTGCTGCATTAATTGCTATAGGATTTCTAAGTGGAGTATTATATCTGGTGCAGCAAGAATTTAAAGAAGTGGTGAATTTTAAAGACATTGAAATTATTGGAAGCTTATTTATTGGTGTTTTAATTATAGGGATTATTATAAATTGGATTTCTACATTTTTTGCAGTAACTAAGTATTTAAGAATGAAAGTTGATAAATTATATTATTAAAATATTGAATATATGTCACAAAAAAATAAATCAAAAGATAATAAAGTTGAATTTGCTTTAAGTAAAGAAAACTATAAACTTTTAATTATTGGATTTGCAATAATTATAATAGGTTTTCTTTTAATGATTGGTGGAAAATCTGAGAATCCAAATGAATTTAACGAAGCTGTATTTAGCTTTCGCAGAATTACTCTCGCTCCAATTATTGTCCTTTTAGGTTTTATTTTCGAGATTTATGCAATCATGAAAAAGCCTAAGGAAACGGAATCAGATAAATAAGTCAAATTATAATTAAATGAATTGGTTAGAAGCACTAATCCTTGGTATTATTCAAGGATTAACAGAGTTTTTGCCTGTAAGTAGCAGTGGGCATCTGGAATTAGGAAAACATATTCTTGGAGTTGAGTACAACGAAAATCTAACTTTTACAGTTGTAGTGCATGGCGCAACAGTTTTAAGTACAATTATAATATTTTGGAAAACAATTATAGATTTAATAAGAGGATTGTTCAAATTTAATTGGAACGAATCAACACAGTATATTTTTAAAATTGCTGTTTCAATGATTCCGGTTGTTATAGTAGGTTTGTTTTTTAAAAATCAGGTCGAATCCTTGTTTACAGGAAATATTCTATTTGTTGGGTTAATGCTTATTGTTACAGCCGGACTCCTGGCATTTACATATTATGCCAAAGAAAAACAAAAAGATATTTCTTTTAAAGATTCGTTTATAATTGGATTAGCACAGGCCCTGGCTGTTATCCCCGGCATTTCAAGATCAGGAGCAACAATTGCTGCAGGACTATATCTTGGCAACAAAAAAGAATATGTAGCAAAATTTTCTTTTTTAATGGTGCTAATTCCTATAATTGCTGCAAATGTTAAAGACCTAGCAGAAATTGATTTGTCTTTGCAAAGCGGAGTATCTTTAACTCCTTTAATAGTTGGTTTTATCGCTGCATTTATTACAGGCCTTGCCGCTTGTTCCTGGATGCTTAAAATAGTAAAAAAAGGTAAGCTAATTTATTTTGCAGTATATTGCCTAATTGTTGGTTCTGTTGCAATAATATTCTCATTGATTTAATGAAATTTGAAGTAAATAACATAGAAGAATTCCAGACAGGAAAGGTTATTCCCATTAACAAACCTTATGAATGGACATCATTTGATGTAGTGAAGAAGGTTAAAAATCAAATAGGGAAAAGATTACGTCAGGCTTTAAACATTCGATTAAAGAATTTTAAAGTAGGTCATGCAGGAACACTTGATCCTTTGGCCGAAGGTTTGGTGCTAATTTGTACAGGAAAAGCCACAAAAAAAATAAATGATTTAATGGCTGATGAAAAAGAATATATTGCAACCATTGAAATCGGGAGAACAACCCCATCTTTTGATCTGGAGACAGATTATAACGCAAGCTTTCCAACAGAACATATTAATGAGGACTTAATTAATGAATCATTAAAATCATTTATTGGTGAACAAGATCAGGTTCCTCCTGTTTATTCAGCAAAGAATATTAACGGAGAGAGAGCATATGAGTATGCAAGAAGAGGAGAAGAAATAAAAATGAAATCAAATCGTATTACTATTAGTAATCTTGAATTGTTAGAATATGATATGCCTAATATTATTGTTAGAGTTGTATGTAGTAAAGGCACATACATTCGTTCATTAGCACATGATATTGGTAAAAAATTAAATAGTGGAGCACATCTTACAAAGTTAATCAGGACAAGAATAGGTGATTATCATGTAGATTCTTCGTTAACAATAGAAGAATTTGAAATATTTTTAACAACTTTGTAACCAATTCAATATTGCCACGTATAAGCAGGGCACTTATGTATAATCTAATAAATCGTTTGTATTAATGAAGTTATCGCAGTTTAAGTTTAATTTACCAAAAGAATTAATAGCAAAATTCCCGTCAGAAAATAGAGATGAATCCCGACTGTTACTTGTAGATAGAAAAACAGGAAAGTTTGAACATAAATTATTTAAGGACATAGTTGATTATGTAAATGATAAGGATGTAATGGTATTTAACAACACCAAAGTATTTCCTGCTCGTTTATATGGAAATAAAGAAAAAACAGGAGCAAAAATAGAAGTATTTTTGTTAAGAGAGCTTAATAGAGAGCAGCGTTTGTGGGATGTATTAGTAGATCCTGCTCGAAAAATCAGAATTGGAAATAAACTTTATTTTGGTGAAGATGATTCTTTGGTTGCTGAGGTAATTGACAATACAACATCGAGAGGTCGTACCTTAAGATTTTTATTTGATGGTTCTTATGAAGAGTTTAAGAAAACATTGTATAATTTAGGTGAAACTCCACTTCCAAAGTTTATAAACAGAGAAGTTGAACCTCAGGATAGAGACAGATACCAAACAATATATGCTAAGCACGAAGGAGCAGTGGCAGCACCAACCGCAGGAATGCACTTTAGTCGTGAGTTAATGAAACGACTTGAAATAAAAGGTGTTGATTTTGCAGAAATTACATTACATGTTGGCTTGGGTAATTTCCGAACTGTTGATGTTGAGGATCTTACTAAACATAAAATGGATTCTGAAAAAATTCATATTTCAGAAGAAGCAGTTAGAAAGGTTAACCAGGCAAAAGATAATAAACGTAATGTAATAGCTGTAGGCACTACTGTTCTAAGAACATTAGAGTCATCGGTTTCTACAACAGGGCATTTAAAACCTTACGACGGATGGACCAATAAGTTTATTTTTCCTCCATATGAAGTTCAAGTACCAAACATGATGGTGTCAAATTTCCATTTACCACTTTCTACATTATTAATGATAGTTTGTGCATTTGGTGGTTACGATGTTGTTATTAATGCATATAAAGAAGCAATTAAAAATGAATATCGTTTTGGTACATATGGAGACGCAATGTTGATCATATAATTAATGAAATAATAATAAAAAATGAGCTTGCCTTTAGGTAAGCTCATTTTTATTAGCAGTGAGCCGAATAATGTTCTTTATCTACTAATTCTCTATATTTAGCAACAACTTTCTTAAAATCTTCCCAGGCTGGTCTTTTTAGTTTTTGATTTCTTAACAGTGCTGAAGGGTGAAAAGTGGGCATAACTAGCCTTCTGTTCCATTCCATCCATTGTCCACGAACTTTTGTAATTTTAGCATTTGGATCAATTAATCCTTTCAAGGCTGTTGCACCAAGTAAGATTATTATTTTAGGATTTATTAATTCAATTTGTTTGTATAAATATGGTAAGCAAGCTTCTCTCTCTTCTGGTAACGGATCTCTGTTATTCGGCGGGCGACACTTTACAATATTGCCGATAAAAACATGTTGTTTTCTGTTAAAACCACATGCATCCAGTATTTTATCTAATAATTGCCCTGATTTCCCAACAAATGGTTTTCCTTGTTGATCTTCAAAATAACCTGGTCCTTCACCAATACACATAATCTTTGCATATCGAAAGCCTTCTCCAAATACAACATTCGTTCTTGTTTGTGAAAGGATACATTTTTGGCAAATGCTAACTTCCTGGATTAACTTTTCAAATTCATCCATTAACCATTAATTCATTACATTTTGTGGTTTTCCAGCAAACCACTTTTTAATGTTTTCAATAACAATATTTCCACGCAATTCTATTGCTTCTTTTGTTGCGTAACCAATGTGTGGTAATAAAATAGCGTTGGGAGCATCAAATAAGATATGGTTTTTATCAAGGGGAGGCTCTTTTTCATAAACATCAATTGCTGCGCCTGCTATTTTATTCGCTTTTAAAGCATCAGACAGTGCATTATAATCAACTACAGGTCCGCGGGCTGTATTTATTATAATAGCTGAAACTTTCAGCAGATCAAGTTCTTTTGTCCCAATAAGGTTTTTTGTTTCCGTTGTCAAAGGAACGTGCACAGAAATAATATCACTCGTTTTTAACAAATATTCTAAAGTCGAGAACTCAACGTTTGAAACGTTTTTGGAGATTCTGTTGTAAGCAAGTACTTTACAGCCAAAAGCGTTTGCGATATGTGCTACTTCCTGTCCTATTTGGCCTAATCCTATTATCCCAAATGTTTTTCCATAAAGTTCAGATCCTAAAACCCCTTGACGATCTAATCCTTTTCGTGTTTGATTATCTGACCAGACCATTTTTCGCAATAAACTAATCGCCGCACCAATGGTTAATTCGGCAACGGCGTGGTTTGAATATCCGGCAGCATTAGATACAATAATACCTTTTTCTCGGCACAGATTCATTGGAATGTGATCAACTCCAGCAAATGCAACGGAAATCATCTTTAAATTTGGACAGGCGTTAATTATGGTTTCGTTTATTGGAAGATTGCTCAATATTAGAATATCACATTTTGAAGCTCTTTTCACTATTTCATCATCACCTGCAGGTTTAGTGTTGTAATATTCAAAAACGTGATTTAATACTTCAAAATCATCTTTAATTTGCTTTAATTTTTCTTTGGTGTATCCAATTGGTTCAAGTAATACTAGATGCATATTATTTTTTCCTTAAAAATATAAATAAAAAAAGGGAGTTTAAAATTAAACTCCCATTAAACTGAATTTATATTTATTAAAAATTGATACCAGTCATAATATGAATCTGATTCTTGTTTAACTTATCTCCTGATGTATAAAAATTTGTCCATAAAACTTCAAGAGAAATGGAATTTTTAAAATTTAAATTGTACTGAAATCCACCGCCTAAAGCAACACCATACATTGTACCTGCAATAATTTCATTTTCAGATAAAATTTCTAACTCGCCAGTAGTTTTGTCTAGAGACCACACTTTTGACTCATTACCTAAATGATAAGTGAAAATACCACCAACATTTACAAAAAATTGTTTTTTATGCATAGGAGTTGCATATTTTATCAGAATAGGAGCACTAATCGCCGAAGACTTTATTTCGAAAAGCACTTTATATTCATCATAGGTTAAAGTATTAGAAATATCATTTTGCGTATAAAATAACTTTATATTTAATGATGTATTGCTAGAAAAGAATGGACGTTCAATAAAAACTCCAAAGTTAGCACCACCATTATAATCCATTTCATAATTTTTAAGGCGAGGTAAATTTGAACTATTATTTTTAGTAAACTTGGAAAATGAATAACCACCTATAATACCAAATTTAGTAAAAGGGAAATACTTTGTAGAACGATTGTTATAATTATTAAAGAAAACTTTTAATGAATATTCATTAGCTTTTACTAAGGATGAATATTGATTTACTTCTTGGAAATTAGCAGTTAAGTTTTTAATAAAATTATGGAACTCTTTTTTGTTTTCCGTTGGAACTTGTGTTAGGTCCATATTTTCTTTCTCAACAAAGTAAAGTATTGTGTTTTCTCCTGTATACTTATATGCACTAACTTCACCTTTTGATAGAACTTCTAAAAAAACTTTTTTAGGAGTACCATCTACAATGATTTCTTTTGAAGCATAAACTTCGCCTTTTTTAAATGCATATTCTGTAATATCGTTTGGGCTAAATTTAATTACGCTATTACCTCTTTGCACGTGACAGAATTTTGCATTTTCAACATCACCATAATCGATAATTTTTACTCCAACAGCAGAAGAAGTGTCTGTGGCATAATAAGAGTTGCTTTGTGAAAAAGCTGGCATAGATAACACTGTAAGCAGAATGCTTAAAAATAATATTCTCATAATTTATATTTTAATGATTAATAAAGATGCAAATATATAAAAACAGAGAATAAAAAAGGAGTTCCATAGAACTCCTTTGAATAAATTTTATTTTTAAAGATTATTGTTTAATCGAAAATCTTTTAAACATAGAAACGGTTAAGTCTTTATCAGTATTTTGAAGATATTGCTTTACAGACAGTTTATTTTCTTTAATAAAAGCCTGGTTTAATAAAGTACTTTCTTTGTAGAATTTACCTAATTTACCTTGAGCAATTTTATCAACTAATTCTGCTGGTTTTCCCTCAGCTAATGCTTGATTTCTTCCAATTTCAAGTTCTTTTTCTATAACTTCTTGTGGAACTTCGCTTTGATCAACAGCAACAGGATCCATTGCTGCTACTTGCATAGCAACATCTTTGCCAACTTGTTCGTCAATACCTGCTTTATTTAGTCCTACTAAAGTAGCTAATTTTTTATCACTGTGTATATAGGCAGCAACTTGCTCAGCTTCTACTTTGTCGTAAAATTTAATATCTAATTTCTCACCAATAACACCTGTTTGTTCAACAATTTTATCAGCTATTTTCATCCCATCTAATTCTAAGGCGTTCAATCCTTCTAAATTAGCAGGGAGATCTGCTAAAGCTATATCTAAAATGCTATTAGCTAATTTTACAAAATTTTCATTTTTGGCAACAAAATCAGTTTCACAATTTAAAGAAATGATAGCGCCTTTTGTTTGATCAGCATTTGTTTTTGCTAACACAACACCTTCTGCAGCATCTCTGTCAGAACGTTTGTTAGCAACAGCCATTCCTTTTTCACGAATTATTTGTGTTGCTTTATCGAAATCACCGTCTGCTTCAACTAATGCCTTTTTACAGTCCATCATTCCGGCACCGGTCATTTGTCTTAATTTATTTACATCTGATGCAGTAATTTGAGCCATGTTTTTAACTTTTTTACAAATTTGAAATGTTATTCTTCTGTTTTTTCTTCTGTAGCTTCAACTATTGGTTCTTCTGCTACATCTTCTTTAGCCGGAGCATCTTTTGCTTTTCTAGCGCTTGTTTTTTTAGCGTCAGTTTTTTTAGCACCACCTTTTTTAGGTTCTTTTGCCGGCTCTTTTTCTTTCTCCATTTTTCTTTCTTCTAGACCTTCCTTGATAGCATCAGTAATCTTATCTAATATTAAAGAAATTGATTTTGAAGCATCATCATTAGCTGGAATTGGAAAATCAATAGGAGATGGATCCGAATTTGTATCTACAATAGCAAAAAGTGGAATATTTAATCTTTTTGCTTCTCTAACTGCAATGTGTTCTTTTGATACGTCGATAACAAACATAGCTGCTGGTATTCTTGTCATATCAGAAATGCTACCAAGCATTTTTTCTAATTTAGCTCTTTGACGAGTAATTTGCAATTTCTCTCTTTTTGCTAAATTATTGAATGTTCCATCAGTTTCCATTTTATCAATAGAAGTCATTTTCTTAACAGCTCTTCTGATGGTTGGGAAGTTTGTTAACATACCTCCAGGCCAACGTTCAGTAACGTATGGCATTTGAGCCGATTGTACTTTTTCAGCAACTATTTCTTTTGCTTGTTTTTTTGTAGCAACAAATAAAATCTTACGTCCAGATTTTGCTATTTGTTTAATTGCATTACAAGCATCATTTAATTTTGCTTCTGTTTTTTGTAGGTCGATAATGTGAATACCATTACGTTCCATGAAAATATATGGAGCCATTGCTGGATTCCATTTTCTCTTCAAGTGTCCGAAGTGAACACCTGCTTCTAATAATTCATTAAAACTTGTTCTTGACATCTAATTAATTTTTTAACGTTTACATTCTTTTTTCCAGTCAATTGCTGAGTAGCTCCTGGCTTGGACGTCTCAACAATTTAGATACTAAACGGAATATTATCCAACAGAATAAAACTCTATCGTTTACTAAATTGAAACTTCTTGCGCGCTTTTGGTTGACCAGGTTTTTTACGTTCTACTACTCTAGGATCACGAGTTAAGAATCCTGCTTTCTTTAAAGCATCTCTTGATTCTGGATTCGCTTCAATTAAAGCTCTCGATAATCCTAAACGAACAGCTTCAGCTTGTCCTTTAATTCCACCACCGTAGATGTTAACTTTTACGTCAAATTTACCGGCAACTTCTAATAAGTTTAAAGGTTGTTTTGCAACATACTGAAGTGTTTCTGTAGGGAAAAATTCATTTACTTCACGATTGTTTACTGTAAAGTTTCCTTTTCCTTCACTTAAATAAACCCTTGCAACAGCGGCTTTTCTTCTTCCTAAAGCATTTATTACTTCCATACTA
>CAZPMA010000043.1:0-24252 GCA_964587535.1 uncultured Bacteroidales bacterium | reverse complement strand
CTGTTAAGTGATTGCTTAACAGGTTTTAGTAAAAATTTTCAGCTGTCCGACCAGGGCTCGAATCCCGAAAGAATCAAAACTTGAAAAGTTTTGTTTTATTTCGTGGACTCTCGAAAAATTACGAAATCTGAAAGATTTCTATTTTTCGGAGCCTGAACTCTTCTGAATTTTTTTAATAAGTTATCTGATTTTGGTTCTGGATTTTTGAAAGTCAAATAATAGATAATAAAAAAATCCTGACGATTACTGTCAGGATTTTTGCTGTCCGACCAGGGCTCGAACCTGGACTCTTCTGAACCAAAATCAGACGTGTTGCCAATTACACCATCGGACAATTGATTGAGAGTGCAAATTTAAAAAAATTTTGTTGTCTGCAAATATTTTTCTGCGTTTTTTTACAAAAAAGTAAAAAAGACTCCATTCCTTTAATAGAAATGGAGTCATTATTTTTACACACACGTTTTATTCTTCATCATAGGTAACTTTATAGTACTTTTCCAATCCATCTTCTGTCATTATCCAGTACTTATTCACCATCTCATCATGTCGGTAGTATTTTTCCTTTTTTACATAATCAAGCAATTCTTCAATGCTTTCATCAAGATATAAAATATAACCTTCCGGAACCTTAATTGTTATATCAACTTCAGGAAATCTCCAGTTATTTTTATCTACTAATGAATATACTGCATCAAATAAAATGATAGAATCATTTTGCTCTACCCGATATATTATATCTTCAGCATTTCGGAGTGCTTCAACCCTATCAGATCCTCTTCCTTCTTTTTCAATTTCAATAATCATTTCGTCTGAATGCCCAGGTATTATATCAATTTCAGGGAAGGCATAAAGTTGCTTATTGTCGTCTTGATCATACATAATCTGAAACTCTTCATCGAATATATAAAACCTTGATGTTGATATATTTCTGTCATCTCTAGCTTGTAAATAAATGGTTTTATTGGTCGTTTCTTTAACAAGCAACTTGTCGTCATCTTTTACCGAATATGAAAAGTTTTTAACCTGAGCGCCTGCTAATACAACAAGTACTATTAAACTTAACAACCATGCTACAAATCCTATCCCTGCAATTGGTCGATCATTTGGGCGTATACCCAATAACAATTTAAAGCCACCATATATAATTGCAAATAATGGTATGAATACAACTAGAACTGCACAAATAGCTATTATCCATAATGTGTTAGGATCAACAAAAGAATGAAGCATATCAGTAAAAACGACATGATCATCAATAATTAAATTGTTCCAGGGCATAAATGGTTCTCCAATGATTAATGTCCCGGTTAATCCAACAAGAAAACCAACACCGGCAACGATAAGAGCTAAGCCAAATACTGCGATAACAAACTTGAATATAAATCTGAAAAAAGCACCGATTGCGTTTCCAAAGCCTTCTGCAGCTCCACGAGCACGATTGTAATCCTTAGAGTTTTTAAAATTCTTAAGGTTGTCCTTTACATTTTCGTACTCTTTACGCACGTTTTTTTCAATATCGGAGATGTTAAAATTCTCTCCGCGCATATTTAGCTTTTGCTCTGTTGTATTAGCCACAGGTAAAAATGCCCATAGAACAACGTATATTATTAAGATTACTCCTCCAAAACCCGTAATTTGAAATGGCAATGAAAAGAATAAAACAACAAGTAAAATAATTCGAAGTATTATTGGATCAATTTTAAAATATGCTCCAATTCCGGCAATTACACCACCTAGAATCCTATTATCAGGATCGCGATACAATCTTTTTGTTGACTTTTCATATCTTGTCTCGTTGGCTTGCTTACCATCTTCATTATCATCAATACTTTCAAAATCTTCAGGTTTACCCATTATATCAATTACTTCATTAATGTCTTCAGTTGATATAACTTCCTTTTGATCTGTAAGTTTACTTTGTAATATTTCTGCAATGCGATGTTCTATGTCGGAAATAATTTCTTTTCCTTCTTCTGTTGATGCAAAACGATTATTTATGGATGTTAAATAATTTTGTAAAATCTCAAAAGCATCTTCATCAACATGAAATATAACACCACCAATATTTATTTTTACTGTCTTTTTCATTTTCTCTGATTATTTTGCGTTATTAATCGAGTTAACGGCATCCACAAGTTCAGTCCACGAGTTTTTAAGTTCGCCCAAATATTCTTTTCCTTTTTCGGTTAAAGTATAGTATTTTCTTGGTGGTCCCTGAGTTGATTCTTCCCAACGATAACTTAATAATCCGGCATTTTTTTGCCTGGTAAGCAGAGGATAAAGAGTTCCTTCAACGACAATCATTTTAGCTTCTTTCAATTCTTTAATGATGTCTGATGCGTAATAATCCTGCTTCGAAAGGATGGAAAGTATGCAGAATTCCAGTACGCCTTTTTTCATTTGAGCTTTTGTATTTTCGAGATTCATTGTTCTGTTTTTTAAAATTTCATCTTCTTTTTCACTGTTTCAAATTCATCACGGACAGCTTTTTTAATATTTTCAATAGTTATCGGCTCTCCGCGCATTTCCAGTTTTTGAGCTGTTGTATGAGCCTCAGGAATAGCAATCCACAGGATTAAATAAATAATTAATCCAGATCCCATTCCCGGGATTGCCAGTAAAACAAACACTATCCGAATTATTAAGGAATCCACGTTTAAATACGAACCAATTCCACTACAAACACCACCTAAGAGTCTGTTGTCAGGATCGCGATATAATTTTCGCGTTCCCTTTTGATTGTAATTTGATTTTCTGGATTCGCTTCTTGCAGAGTTAAAAGATTGTTCCGTTGTCTCATCATCAATAAAGTCTTCTGGTTCTCCCATGATTTCAACAACTTTACTTACATCTTCTTTCATTATAACATCCCTTTTATTGGCAAGTATTTCGGTAAATAATTCCGATAATCGTGCTTCAATGTCTGTCATAACTTCTTTACGCTCTTCTTCACTTATAAATTGCTTTTCAACAGCTAATAAATAAGTGTGTAGCATTTCATAAGCATCATCATCGATATGAAACACTATCCCACCTAAGTTTATTGTTATTGTTGTTTTCATACTTTCAATATTATAGTACTATTTTATACACACAAAATTACTATACAAAGATATATAATTATTTTAGTACTATGCAAGACATAGTACTAAAATAATTTATGCTTTATGCCTAATTTGCTGATTATCAGTTTTAAAAATTTTTACTATTTTTGATACAAATATTTCAATTTTATGAAAATTAAGGGTGCCCTAATAAAAATGAAGACCGAATTTAATAATCCGGTTGATTATTTTTTGAATATTGGAAATAAGAAAATCCATTTAAATGAATTAATAAACAATGATGTTTCTCTCACATTTTTAAATGAAATACATTGTATTCGTTGTGGTCGATTAACAAATAAATCATTTCATCAGGGATATTGTTATCCGTGCTTTCGTACAGCCCCCGAAACAGATGATTGCATATTACATCCGGAAATGTGCCGAGCACATGAGGGAATTTCGCGTGATATGGAATGGTCGAAAAATAACTGTCTGCAAAATCATATCGTATATCTGGCAATATCAAGTGGATTAAAAGTTGGGGTAACACGATTATCGCAGGTGCCAACTCGTTGGATTGATCAGGGAGCAAGTTTTGCTATTAAAATTGCTGAAA
Organism: uncultured Bacteroidales bacterium; assembly: GCA_964587535.1. GTDB lineage: Bacteria > Bacteroidota > Bacteroidia > Bacteroidales > UBA12077 > UBA12077. The sequence goes on along the minus strand of CAZPMA010000043.1, from coordinate 20,589 downwards.
CTCCAAATAGAAATATTGCAGGACTCATAGAAGTCAATCTTAAAAAACATTTTGCAGACAAAACCAACTGGAGAAATATGTTAAGCAATAAAATTGATACAGAAACAGATCTGTTGGTACAAAAAGAAAAAGCAAAAGAGCTGGTTAAAAAAGAATTTGTAAAGTACTTTATCGACGATAATGAACTGTTCGCAATTAATTATCCTGTGATCAATTATCCTGAAAAAGTTAATTCTTTCTCATTTGATAAGGAATTGAAGATCGAAGGAACGCTTATTGGGATTAAAGGTCAATACCTTTTATTTAATGATGGTCGTGTATTAAATATTCGTAAGCATAATGGATATGAAGTGGAGTTGGAATACTAGAAGACAGGTTTTTGGTGAATTTGTTAAATTGTTAAACGGTTAAATTGTAAGCGGCAATTTGTAAATTGAGTAGTGGTTTGGTTTGTTGCAGATTGCAAATTGGGGAATAATCTGATTGATCCTTTAGCAAGAAACTAGCAACCAGAAATCAACAACATGTTTTTACTCATCATTTAATTCTAATTGCTTGCGGATTTCTTCATGAATATTTTCAAGCTGTTTCTTCTTATTTACTTCGCGTAATTTTTGAGCTGTTTTTGTAAAATAATGGTGATTTTTAATAAAATCACGTTGCATTTTATTCCATTCCAGTATTGAATCTATTTTATTACGATCATGCAACTCTTTATATAAATTTATGGATACAGGTACAAAGTCTGTTCTTCCTAAATAATCTAAATCAGCATCACACATGATTTCTTCTAATAAATTATTCGGACGTGGTGGCATCTGAGTTACACTAATTAATGCACAAATTAGGTTAATTTGTTCTGTGTTATAATGATATTCTGGCAACACCTTTTTAGCTATTTTAACACTTTCCTCTTCATGTGTATCATAATTAACCAAATGTCCTATATCATGAAATAATGCAGCTGTTTTTAATATTAAAATTTCTTCATCACTCACTTTTTCAGATCTGCCAATTAATTCCACTTGGGTAACCACATCAATGGTATGTTTAATATTGTGATAATACAGATTATTAGGGAGTCCTTCTTCTAACTTACTTAAAACAAACTCTTCGACATCATTTATTCTCAGCAATTGAAGCTGGGTAAAGAAATTTTGATTCGGTATCTGTCCTTTTAGGTCAGATGAAAGATGCGGTTTAAATCCTTCCACAAAGTACATATCAATTTCTCCTTTATATTTAACAGGCATTTTACCCCTATATTGGCATATAAAGAAGTCTTTTATTAACATATATGTATTTTCTGTGATGTTTATTTTACCAGGCTCACCCGACGCTTCCATACGACTGGCGGTGTTCACCGTACCTCCCCAAATGTCGTAAGAAATTTTACTGCGACCTAAAACTCCCGCAACCACAGGCCCTGTGTCAATGCCAATTCTTAAATCCCAGATGTGCTTTGTTGATTTATCAGATGTACGTTTAAGTTCTTTCATAAACATCTGCATCTCGATAGCAGCCAATACAACTTCAACAGGATTGGTTCTGTTTTTAACCGGAATACCTCCTGCACACATATAAGCATCACCAATGGTTTTTATTTTTTCAATATTGTATTTCTCAACAACAGTATCAAACTTTAAAAAGAATTTATCTAACTCATCAATCAATAATTCTGAGTCCATTTGTTCAGAAATCTTAGTAAAACCCTGAATGTCTGAAAATAATACAGTTACCATATTGTAGTGATATGGACCCGCCTTTCTACCGGATTTTAATTCTTTGGCTGTGTTTTTAGGAAGCACCCTTTCAAGTAAATTATCTGCCTTTTCCTTTTGGATCACGACCTCTTCGGTACGTTCGTTAATGATATTCTCTAATCGAAACTTTTCCTTGGCAAAAATGTATTCTCTCCATTTATTAATTAATACAAACAATAACGAAAGTAATATTATATATACAAGAAAAGCAATAAAAGATCTATAGAACGGTGGTTTTATTTCAAATGAATAATTTATTTCATCAGATATATTATTATGAATATCTTTTGACTTAACTCTAAAATTATACTTGCCTTCGTTCAGATTTGTATATTCTTTAACATTGGTGTTCGACCATTCTGACCATTTATTGTCGTATCCATCAAGTTTATATTGAAACTGTATTTTATTTTCACTATTAAAATCGGCACTTGCATACCGAAACACAATCTTATTAAAATTATATGTAAAATTATTTTTACCTTCTTTGCTTAAAAATTTTCCTAAACCAAGCTGATAAACTATTGAATCATTCCCAATCACAATTTTATTAAAATGTGTTTTAAAAGAATTTTTCTGTTGTTGTTCCTTTTTCAGGTCATATTTAATAAGCCCCTCAAAGCCCCCAAACCATATTATACCATTTGTATCAGGGTGTATCGATGTTATTATTAAGTCTTTAATTCTGTTTAAGGCTAATGGTGTTAATTGATTTTCTGTATTATTCTCTTGGTATTTATATAAGAATAAATTCTTATTATCTTTATTTTCAATAATGTTAAACCACACATTGTTCTTATTATCCTCAACTATTGGATAAACCCAGTTTTTTTCATTACTAAAATCAACTCCTAATAAAGTGTCTTTATAAAAGGTTTCATTTAATTTATCAAATCGATATATTCCTCTTGATGTAGAAAATAATGTGCCACTGTGAATTGAATAAAGCTCTACCCATTTTAGATTTTCAGGCAGAATGTCGCTCTCTGTAAAAATTCTGAAAGATAAATCAGACTTATAATTTACAAAGGGTTCAATCATGTACACAGCAGCTCGATTATCTGCACACCAAAGATTTCCATCACTATCTTCAGATATACTAACTATCTCATTATCTATCCCCCTAATTTTTTTCTCAATAATTAGTATCTCATTATCGTACCTAATGGCACTTATCCCTTCTTTTTGACCAATAAAAATCAGATTTGGGTTGATCTTTGAATGTAAAACACAAGTTATTTCATCCGCTTTTCTATTATAAAATAATTTTGCACTATTGCCAATTACTTCATATATACCATCTGATGTAGAAATAAACAACCGATTGTTAAAAACATGAAACTCAAAACAATTTGATCTTATTTCCTTTACTTTCTTAAATTCATTAATTAAATTACCATCTAAAATAGATTTGTCTTCCCAACAAAACAATCCTAAACTGGTTGCAACATACAAAATATCATTAAATCTTTTAACAGAAGTTACGTTACCCTTTAAACCATGATCTTTATTATAAAAACAATATGGGGAGTTTATCTCAATCCTACTTAAAGCCTGTTTATGTAATGCCCATAAATTGTCATTGTCATCTACAAATAACTTATTAACATTTAAACTATATAGACCACATGCTTCATTAATCGATGTAATTAGTTTGCCTTCTTTATTAATAATAACAATGCCTGCCATTTCTGTTCCAATAGCATAATTACCATTGGCTAATTCTACAGATGTCTTGTAATTATTGCTTTTAAGAAACGTTTCTATTTCAGTATGAAATTTTTTTACGCTATAATTATCAAAAATATAAAGGTCTGAATCTTTTGTTATTATTAGTAACTGATCTTTATAGGGAAGTATATCAACTATCTTTTTATTTGACAAAAATTTTGAATTAGGTAAAGGGAGTAATTCTTTCCCTGCTAATTTGTATAATTTATCTCCTTCAACAAATAAAAGAACTGATTTGTTGACTTTAAATAAAGCTATCTTGTTTGTAGTCGTTAAAATTTTGTGGATTTTATTTTTCACATAAAGAAACAACTCGTTATATGATGAAAAATAAACATATTCATCATTAGCTAATACCTGTTTTATATTAATCTGTGAGTTTAAAAATGCAGTGTCAACATCAAATAAAGAAACAAAATGATTTTTTGAAAAATCTGATTTGTAATACCCAATTTTATTATTCCCACCGACAAATAATATTCCATCTGATGTAAAGTCTATTTTTGGTACTCCTTTAAAATCAGTTAAATTCCAGTAATAACCATCTAATTGTAAAATACCATTACTATTAGCTATATATAAAATGCCATTTTGATCCTGTAAAATATTAAAATTATTGTTTTGTGGTCCATAATTATTAAGCCTTATTCGTTGTATGTATGGACTTCCTGAATTGTTGCATAATCCTGATGTTGAAAATATAACTAAAAAAATCAGTGTTGAGATGGAAAAAAAAATTGTATTTTTACAAAAGTTTGCTCTATTTTGCATAATTTGGTATTAAGATAGAAGAGAACCAAAATATTATATGCTGAAAGTTAAGCATTTTTTTAAACAAGACATGAAATTTTAATAAATCTATTGATTTATGAATGATGAAAACCATAATATCTTAATTCCCTGGGATTTTACCGAAGTGGCAGAGTATGCTTTACAGCACGGATTTAAGATAGCAGAAAAAGCAAAAAGTGAAAAAATTTCACTTCTTCATATTATTAAGAATGAAAAAGAATATGAAGAAGCAAAAGAAAGATTAGATCAGGTTGTTAAAGAATATCAAGGGAAAAATGGGATTTTAATAGAATCTATTGTAAGAAAAGGAAGTATTTTTACAACAATTGGTGAAGTTGCATCTGAGGTAGATGCTGAACTTGTTGTTATGGGCACCCATGGTTTAAGAGGAATGCAAAAATTAACAGGGAGTTGGGCATTAAAAGTAATTGTAAGTTCAAAAGTACCATTCGTTGTTGTACAAGAACCACCAAATGAAACTGATTTCAGAGATATTGTTTTTCCTATTGATTTTAAGAAAGAAAGTAAAGAAAAACTTAACTGGGTAACGTATTTTTATAAATATTTTTCTCCTAAATTCCACATTATCAAGCCTAACACAACAGATGTTGGTTTTATAAAACGAATTAAAGCTAATATTGCATTTGCAAGAAAATTTATGGATAGTAAAAATGTTGATTATGAAATGCATACTGCAAATGGCAAAAAAAGCTTCCAGATAGAAATAATGGATTTTGCTAAAGAAATAAATGCCGATTTAATTTTAATCCTTTCTACAAAAAATATTGGATTAACAGATTATGTTATTGGAGCACAAGAACAATATGTTATTGCAAACAGCTCTAAAATACCTGTAATGGTGATAAATCCGCGTGATGATTTAACTAAATATGAAGGTTTCCGTTAAAAATATTTTCAAACTTAATTAATTGTGGATGGCATGTTGTCATCCACTTTTTTTAACTAAATTATGAAACTCGTTTTTGCCACTAACAACAAGCACAAGCTAGAGGAAATACAATCTTTACTTGGCAATAAAATTCAATTATTAAGTTTAAACGATATTGGATTTACCGAAGAAATACCTGAAGATTTTAACACCCTAGAAGAAAATGCATTACAAAAAGCACAATTTATTTATAATAAATTCCGCATAAACTGCTTTGCCGACGATACAGGACTGGAAATAGAAGCTCTTAATGGAAAACCAGGCGTTTTATCTGCACGATATGCAGGTGAAGGCAAAAATTCAGAAGAAAACACAAAAAAAGTATTAAAACAATTAGCAAATGTAAATCATCGTGATGCAAGGTTCAGAACTATAATCTCTTTAATAATCGATGGTAATACATATTCATTTGAAGGAATTGTAAATGGAGAAATATTAACGGAAAAGCATGGAAATGCTGGTTTTGGTTATGACCCAGTTTTTAAACCTAAAGGATATAAGGTCTCTTTTGCAGAAATGTCATTAGATGAAAAAAATAAAATAAGTCATCGTGCCAATGCAACAAAAAAACTTGTTGATTTTTTATTGAATTATAAAAAATAAATTTGCATAATTTTAGTTATACTTACGGATGAAAAAGGGTATATTTTCTATTATCTTATTCTTTATTGTTAAAACAATAATTGCTCAAATAGGGGTTGGTGAATGGCGTGATCATTTACCATTCAATTATGCAATTGATGTTACACAATCTTCTAAGAAAATTTATATCGCATCTGAATATGGTGTTTTCAGCTATAATAAATCCACACATTCAATTGAAAAGTTTACCAAAGTAAATAAACTTTCTGATGTAGGCATTTCTGCAATTGAATATTCGTCAAACAATAAAGTTTTATTTATTGGTTATTCCAACGGAAATCTAGACATGATTTTTGATAATGAAGTATTTAATCTTTCAGACATAAAACGTGAAATGATTATTGGCAGCAAATCAATTAATCATATCCTTTTTGTTGATAATTATGCTTATTTATCCTGTGGTTTTGGCATTGTTGTAGTAAATGTGACTAAAAAAGAAATTAAGGACACTTATTATATAGGTGATTTGGGCAGCTTTATTCAAGTAAATCAGTTATTTGTTAATAATGATTATATCTATGCCGCAACAGCCCAGGGAATTTATGTTGCAGATATTAACAGTCAAAACCTAAGTGATTACTCTAACTGGCAACGAATTACTAGTATACCAAACTATACTGCTTCTTTTAATTCACTATATGTTTCGGATGATTATATTCTTGCAAATCAAAATAATGAAAGCTCCAATGACATACTATATTCATACTCAACAAGCAGTGGGTTTTGGGAAACGTTTCATAATGAATTTAATGATATTCGAAATATTTCTTACAACAACTCAATAATTAGTGTTGTTACAAATGAAGAGATATTACTTTACAATACAAACTTAATATCACAAGGAACTATTTCAAAATCAAACATCCCAAGCTTAAATCCTTCTGATGCTATTATTGATTCTGACAACATTTACTGGATTGCAGACAGAGGATATGGACTTAATCGATATAAAAACAATAGTTACGAATATATCTATCCCAACGCCCCTTATTTTGCCAGTTGTTATAAAATAACAACAGTTAAAGATAAAGTTTTTGTGACTGGTGGTGGTTTAAGTCCACAACTGAATAATATGTACTATCATGGGGTCGTTCATATTTTTGAAAATGAAAATTGGGGTTCTTATATTAATTATGATGCGGTTGATTATATGTCAGTTGCGGTTGATCCCAGGAATGATGACCATTACTTTGCAACAACATGGATGAATGGGGTTGTCGAATATAATAAAAACATCATTCAAAATACCTATACTGATGTAAATAGTCCTATCCAAACTGCTGTTCCTGGTGATGATTACTTTTTTACATCGGGAATAACATTTGATAAAGAAAATACCATGTGGATCACAAATACATTTGTTGAATATCCTGTTCTTGCAAGAAAAACAAATGGAGATTGGGCACAGTTTCGTTTCGATGAGAAAATAAGTAACATTCGTGTTGGTGATATTATTATTACAAAAAATGATCATAAATGGGTTACATTACCGAATGGAAATGGCCTTTTTGTTTTTGATGATAATAATACGATTGATAACGAAAACGATGATCTTACTAAAAAACTAAATATCATTGATAATAATGGGAAGCTCATCACAAATCATGTATTTTCTATCGCTGAAGATCTGGAAGGGCAAATATGGGTGGGAACCGACTTGGGAATTGTTATATATTCAAATCCTGAACGGGTTTTTGATGATAATAATTTTCATGCAGAAAGAATTATCTTAACGGTTGGGGATGTTACACAATATTTATTAAACACCGAAATAGTTACTGCAATTGCTGTTGATGGGGCAAATCAAAAATGGTTAGGAACACAAAATTCTGGTGTTTATCTGGTATCTGACAATGGAACAAAAGAAATCTATCATTTTACTGCTGAAAATAGTCCTTTGCTATCAGACAAGATATATGGTATTGGAATTAATCATGAATCAGGAGAAGTGTTTTTTGCAACAGATAAAGGATTAATTTCTTATAGAGGATCAGCAACAATGGGAAGTGATGAATTTAGAGATGTATATGTTTACCCTAATCCTGTTAGAGAAAATTATGCAGGAAAAATTACTGTCAGGGGTTTAGTTTCTGATGTAAATGTTAAAATAACAGATATAAGCGGAAACCTGGTTTATGAAACACAAGCAGACGGAGGACAGGCAACCTGGGATGGAAAAGATTTCTCAGGACGCAGACCAAGCACTGGTGTTTACCTGGTTTTCTGTACCAACGAAGATGGCTCTAAAACTTTTATCACTAAATTTCTTTTTATAAAATAGAACCGTGCTGCATAAAACAAGAGGTATAGTATTGCATCATATAAAGTATGCTGAAACCAGTGTAATTGTAACCATATATACTGAAAGTTTTGGCCGCCAATCCTATATTATTAATGGGGTTCGCAGTAAAAAAGCAAAAATAAAAGCAAATATACTACAACCTCTTTTTTTATTAAACATGGATGTCTATCACAAACCCAAAAACGACCTTCAAAGATTAAAAGAAGTTCAATACGCTTATATTTTTAACTCTATTCCTTATGATATTAGAAAAAGCACCTTAGCTATTTTTATTGCAGAAATTTTATATAAAGTAATTCAAGAACACGAGCCGAATACTGAGCTGTTTAATTACTTATATAATTCTATTCAGGTTCTTGAACTTAAAGAAAATGGAATATCTAACTTTCATTTGTATTTTTTGTTGCATCTTACAAAACATCTTGGTTTTTTCCCTAACAACAATTATTCTGAACAAAACTGCTTTTTTGACTTAAATCAAGGACGCTTTGTACAAATTAAACCAATAAACAGCATAAGTGTTGATCTTGAAAGCAGTAAATATCTACATCATTTATTAACATTTTCAGAAATCCAACATGAAAACCTAAAAATTCCTTATAATATTAGATTTAATTTATTAGAACATATTGTTGACTATTTTATTATACACAACGAAGGTATTCATTCTGTTAAATCATTAAGTATTTTAAAAGAAGTGTTCCATTAGTCATTCGTTAATGGTTGTTTGATCTTATTTTATTATCCTTTTACCAAATATATGTCACACATTGTTTTTTTGAATAAAAAAACAACTTAAATTTAAATTTCAGATTATTAACCTGTAAACTTAAAAATTGGTTTGGAAATTTTTATAAACAATGTAAATAAGCCTGTTTAACGACACTTTTTTAATACAGATATTTTTTTACATTTGCGTTCCCAATTTTTCGATTGTATTTATGATAAAAACAAAAATATCAAACATAGGCAAAGATATTTATACAGTAATATCAGAATTAATTCAAGATACTGATATAATAAATCTTGCAAAAGTAGCACCTGATTTTTCGTATCCTGAAGAGCTAAACAAATTAGCTATTAAATACATTAGGGAAAAATCAACGGAATACTCTCATCCTGATGGATTAATGGATTTGCGAGAAACAATTGTTGATATCATTGCAAAAAAACACGGCGTAAATTTTAGCGCTTTAAATGAAGTAACAATTACTGCGGGAGCAACACAAGCAATGTATACAGTTATAAGCAGTTTTGTAGACGAGGGCGATGAAGTTGTTCTTTTTGAACCAGCATTTAATAGTTACGTTCCGGCCATTCAAAGCAATGGAGGAAGACCTGTGTTTGTGCAGTTAAAACTACCAGATTACAGAATTGATTGGGAGGCTGTTCAAAAGCTAATCAACACAAGAACAAAATTAATCATTGTTAATACCCCTCATAATCCTACGGGAGTTACATTTAATCAGGAAGATATTGCTCAGCTTCGCAAAATTACCAGTGGAACAAAAATTAATGTAATTGGCGATGAAGTATTTGAACATATGGTTTTTGATAACAAAAAACATTATAGTGTTTTATCAAACGAGCAACTAGCCGAAAGAAGTATTGTTGTATCATCATTAGGAATTACTTTTAATGTGCCTGGTTGGAAAATTGGATATTGTGTGGCAAATGAAAAATTAATGGAGAAAATCAGAAAAAAACAAACATTCCAGATTAATTCTGTGAACACTCCTTTGCAATATGCCATGTCGGAATATCTAAAAAATGGTGTAGATTATTCTGTTATTAGTAAAAAATTCGAAGAAAAAAGAAATTTTGTTAATAATCTTCTGGAAGACACCCGATTCAAATGTACACCTTCACAAGGCGGCTTTTATCAGCTTATAGATTATAGTGCTGTTTCCGATTTAAAAGACACTGAATTTGCACGATTGCTAATGGATGAATATGGAGTAGCGCTATTCCCGTTATCTGTGTTTTATCATGATTCTATTGATAATAAAATCCTGGGTTTTAGTTATGCTCGTGATGAAAAAGTACTTAACAAAGCCATAAACAGACTTAAAAAAGTTTAAATAAAAGAATTCAGTTTTTTTCATTGTGTAACATAAGCAATTATTTTATATTTGGTTTTGATTTATTTTGTCAAAGCTAAAACTGGTAAATATGCCAATTATTAACTCGATTGTAACCTGGCTTAATTTTAAAAGATTATATCAAATAGATCTTTTTAGAAAGTTTCCTTACGATGCCCAGCGGGAAGTCTTGTTTAACCTGATTGATCAGGCAAAAAACACTGAATTCGGACAAAAACACGACTTTAAATCAATCAAAAGCATTGAAGAGTTTCAGCAAAGTGTACCTATACATGATTACGACAAGCTTAAACCATTTGTAGATCGGTTAATGAAGGGCGAGCAAAATATATTATGGCCTTCGGAAATAAAATGGTTTGCTAAATCATCCGGAACAACAAGCGATAAAAGTAAGTTTATTCCTGTATCAAGAGAAACACTAGAAGATGCTCATTTTAGAGGAGGAAAAGACATCCTTGCCATTTATACAACCAATTTCCCGGAAACAGGTATTTTTAAAGGGAAAGGATTAACTCTAGGTGGAAGTCATCAAATAAATAAAATCAATAACGAATCATTTTATGGTGATTTATCAGCAATTCTTATTGAAAATTTACCCTTCTGGACTTATTTCATAAAAACACCTAGTCAGGAAATTGCTTTAATGAGCGAATGGGAAGAAAAACTTGAAAAAATTGCTGATACTACAATAAAAGAAAATGTTACAAGCATTGCTGGTGTGCCTTCGTGGATGTTGGTTTTGATAAAGTATATTTTAAATAAAACAGGTAAAAACAATATTCTGGAAGTTTGGCCTAATCTGGAATTATTTACCCACGGAGGAGTAAGTTTTGAACCTTATAGGGAGCAATATGCAAAACTTATTCCGAAAAAAAACATGAACTATCTTGAAACATATAATGCTTCCGAGGGGTTTTTTGCAATCCAGGATCAACCAGACAATAATGAAATGTTATTGATGTTGGATTATGGCATATTTTATGAATTTATACCAATGGAAGATTTTGAAAAAGAAAATCCCAGAGTGTTACATATCGACAATGTTAAAAAAGGTGGCAATTATGCAATAGTTATTACTACTAATTCTGGATTGTGGAGATATGTTATTGGAGACACTGTAACTTTTACTTCCTTATATCCACATAAAATAAAAATTAGCGGCAGAACCAAACATTTTATAAATGCATTTGGTGAAGAAGTTATTATTGAAAATGCTGAAAAAGCCTTAAATGAAGCTTGCCTAAAAACAAATGCCTTAATCAGAGATTATACTGCTGCTCCTGTTTTTATGAGCGAAAATAAAAAAGGTACTCATGAATGGCTTATAGAATTTGAAAGATTGCCAAAAAACACTGAAGAGTTTATAACTATTCTCGATGTTTCATTACAAGCAGCTAACTCAGATTACGAAGCAAAACGCTATAAAAATATTACCCTCGAAAAACCAATTTTATCAATAGCAAAAGATGGTTTGTTTTACAACTGGTTAAAAGATAAAGGAAAAATTGGTGGGCAAAACAAAGTTCCACGACTGGCAAATAATCGAAAATATATCGACGAACTTTTACATTTAAACAAAAAACTGTAAGCTATAAATGGCTATAAATCTTATTATTAGCATATTAATTTTCTTGGCAGGTATGAATCAGTCTGATTTTTATTTTGAAAAAGAATATGCTATTTGTTCGCACTATTTTTCAACAGATCAATTTAAAAATATTTACATAATAAATAAATCGTTAATAAATAAAATAAATTCTGAAAATAATACTAAAATAAATTATAGTAACAATTTATTTGGAGATATAACATCAATTGATGTTTCTGATCCTTTTAGAATACTAATTTTTAATAAAGATTTTAATAAAATACTATTCCTTGATAATACCTTATCAGAAATTTCGAGCCCAATAATTTTAGACAATTTGCAATACTTTAATGTAACAGCTGTTTGTCAATCAAATAATGGTGGATTTTGGATTTATGACCAAAATTTGAACCAAATTGTCTATTTTGACAAAAACCTAAAGGAAACAAAAAAAAGTGCCCAAATTAGCTCTCTTCTGGAATACAATGATATCAATAATGAAGTTTTCATGCTTGAAAAAAATGATTATATTTATCTGGGTATTTATAACGAAGGAATATTGCAGTTCAATAACTATGGAACATATATTAAAACATTCCCGATAAAAGATTGTACGCAATTTCAAGTAAAAGATGGATACATTATTTATTCAAAAAACAATAAACTGTTTTTTTATAATACATCAAATTTTGAAACTGAAAAAATAGATTTGCCATTAAATAGTTTTATAAATGCAAGAATAGAAAACAATCTTGTTTTTATTCAGACCACAGAAAGTATAAAACTCTTTAAAAGAATTCGTTAAAATCGGTAAAAAGGTGAAAAACAGGAAGAAAGAAAAAGATAAAGACTTAAAAAGAACATATAGAAAATCAATCTTATTTAACAAGAGAGAAATTCAGGCTATTGATCATTATTGTAAAAAGTATAAAATAAAGAATAAATCAAAGTTTATGCGTGAAATGATCATTACATCAGTACTTAAAAAGTTTGATGAAGATTATCCATCGCTATTTGAAAAAAAACCTACTTTATTTAACCAAAGTTTGAATAAAAGAAAAGCATAAAAGATATGACAAAAGACAACTCAAAAGGTGCAATGCATATTGCTGTGGCAGGCAATATAGGATCAGGAAAAACAACATTATCGGGCTTATTATCTAAACATTACGGGTGGGATGCACATTACGAAGATGTAGATGATAATCCTTACTTAAATGACTTTTACGATGATATGCAACGTTGGTCGTTTAATCTTCAGGTTTATTTTTTAAATAGTCGTTTAAATCAAATACTGAATATTCGGAAATCAGGCAAAACGGTAATTCAAGATAGAACGATATATGAAGATGCCTACATTTTTGCACCTAACCTACATTCAATGGGTCTAATGTCTACGCGCGATTTCGAAAATTATTTTACTTTATTTAATCTAATGACATCTCTAATAGAACCACCTGATTTATTAATCTATTTAAGAGCAACTGTCCCTACATTGGTAAACCAAATTCAGAAACGAGGCAGAGAATATGAAAACACTATTCGTTTAGATTATTTGAAAAGACTAAATGAAAGATACGAAGCCTGGATAAGTTCTTATAACCTGGGTAATTTATTAATTGTTGATGTAGATAATTTAAATTTTACAGAAGTAAAAGAAGATTTAAGCAGTATCATTAGTAAGATTGATGCTCAAATCCATGGATTGTTTTAAATGAAATTATTCATATACAAAAAAACGGGCGATCAGTTGATCGCCCGTTTTTATATTAATATCATCTATATTTTATTGACATTTAAGAACGTGTTTCATTTGATATTCAGCTGCATCAACATAATCTCCTTTATTCGCTTTACTGTAAGCGTCACAAGCGGCTTTATTATCACCTTTTCCAACATATGAATTTCCTAATTCATAATATATTTTAGCATCTTTTGTGGTTCCTGCATCTTTAAAAAGCTCTAATGCTTTATTACTCGCTTCAATAGCTGCATCCCACTTTGATTGCTTGTTATAAATAACAGCTAATTGATAATAAATATCTGAATCAGGATCTTGATATTGCATATAATGATTAAAATATCTTTCCGCTTCTCCATATTTTTCAGATTTAACAGCTTCTGCCCCAGATATTAAATAGAATTTATACGCTAATTCTTTAGCCGTTGCTTCCGATTTACTGTCTTTTTTTTCACTTGCAGCATTTAACGCACCATCAATTGCAATTTTAAAATTAGCTTCATCATTCTGCTCTTTATATACTTGAGCTTTTCTAATATATGTCATAGCATATTTAGGATCCATTTCTAACGACTTATCGAGAGCTTCAATAGCTGCGGTATAATTTTCTTCATTTAATAAATCAGCTCCTTTAGCATAATATAACCTTGGTATTGTTTGCTCAGCTTTCTTTAAATTTTTTTGATCATCATATGTATTAGCATATTCTTTTAGTTGTTCAAAAGCAGAAATAGATTCATCATATTTCTTTTCCTTATATAAACTAATCGCATACTTATATTGAGAACTGGTAATTTGAGCAGCTGCAGTAGCTCTGTTTTCACTATTGCTTAGTTCTAGTTCATCATAAATACTAACACAATTTTTAAACGATTCAATGGCTCCTAAATAATCTTTTGCTTGCGATTTCGCAACTCCGTCTTTTAAAGCATCAACAGCTTCAGATTCTGTTTGTGCGTTTACCATAACTGCAAAACCCATTAATAAAATCATCGCAGTTATTTTACTCATTAGTTTAAATTTCATGATTATAAATTTTTAGTTAGGATTAAATAATTCTTTTTTTAATAATTCGGCTCTAAAATATAAAAACGCCTTTAATAATAAAACATTTTTTAAATTTAATTTATTACATATGTAAATTACTAACAATTTGTTAATCAATTATAATGCCAAATTCATTTCCAATTGGTTTAAGTTAATTTATAAAGAATCCTGTTTTCTGTAAACTCTATTGCTATAATGTCAAGTACAATTAGGTTTATTAATACTTTTTCAGCTTTATATTTTGATAACTTTGATACGCTTAAAAACATTGAAAATGTAATCTCTTTATGTTCATCAAGATAATCAAACAAAGCTTTTTCTGCCCTATCATATCTTATTAAAATTCCTTTTCCAAACTTTTTAATATTCCATGCTTTAAGGTATATATTATTTACGATAAAGTTCTGGTCATTTACCCTAATAAAAACCTTATATTTTCCTTCTTTAGTTGGTGCCTCAGTAAGCTTATCTCCTTGTGTTTTGGGAATAGTTATTTCTAGCACTGTTTTCCCTTCTATTTTCCATACTTTAGTTTCAAAGGCGACATTAGGTTTACAATAAAGATCAGCAGCTGCCTGTACCATATAAAATTCTTCGTCGCTCTGAACTCCGGCAATAGATCCATTATCCCGAACGCCGATTAAAAGTTTTCCTCCCTCAGTATTTGTAAATGCTGCTATTGAACGTGCTATTTTTTTTGAGTCTGTAATAGAATGCTTAAAGTCTAAGGTTTGATGTTCACCTTGCTCGATCAAAGTATAAATGTATTCGCTCATAACCCTATTTATCTATTTAAAAAGCGAATATATGAAATCTAATATGAAAGAAAAACTATTTATTTAAAGCTTCGGCACCGCCTACAATTTCAAGGATTTCGTTTGTAATTGCTGCCTGTCTTGCTTTATTATAATTAAGTTGTAATTCGCGAATTAAATCACTAGCATTATCAGTTGCTTTATGCATTGCTGTCATTCTGGCACCATGCTCTGCAGCAAGCGATTCTAGCAAAGCTTCATAAAACTGTATTTTTAATGATTTTGGAATTAGTTCTTTAAGAATATATTCCTTTTTTGGTTCAAAAATATAATCTGCATGATGCTTTAATTCCACATCCTGCGGCAGTTCAACAGGCAGATATTGTTCTGTGGTTAAAACTTGAACAGCGGCATTTCTAAACCTATTATAAACCAATATTACTTTATCATAATCCTTTTCGACATATGACAGCATTATGTCTTCAATTAAAGGGGCTGCGTTTGAAAAGGTTAAATAATCCATAATATCATTGTTTACAAATAGATTTTTAATGTGTTTTGATCTATAGGCTTCAGAACCTTTTTTACCTATTGAAAAAACAGAAACATTCCCCTCTTTGTTTTCTTCCTTATATTCCTCATCAATTATCGAATATACCTGCTTTATTACATTTGCATTAAATGCTCCACAAAGACCCTTGTTTGAAGTAATCGAAACAATTAAAATTTTTTCAGGCTTACCTTTTCTACAATAAATATTGTCTTCTTCATTTTCTAGCGATTGATTAATATGAAATAATATTTCATGCAATTTTCCGGCATATGGTCTTAAGTTAATAACCGCATCCTGCGCTTTTTTTAGTTTAGCGGCAGACACCATTTTCATTGCACTTGTAATTTGCCTGGTAGACTTTACAGATGTTATACGAGTTCGTATTTCTTTTAAATTACTCATACTAATCTTTTAATTTCTAATCAACCTTAAATTTATTTGCTGTTTCTTTAGCTACCTGCTCAATTGTATTTGTTGCTTCTTCAGTTAGTTTTCCAGATTTAAGTTCTTCTAAAACCTTAGCGTATTTAAGTTCCATCATATCAAGAAATTCTGCTTCAAAATCTTTCACTTTTTCTACCGGAACATCTTCCAGCAATCCTTTTGTACCACAATAAATTATTGCAATTTGTTTTTCTACCGATACAGGTTTGTACTGGCCTTGCTTTAATATTTCAACATTTTTTGATCCTTTATCTAAAACGGCCATTGTGGCAGCATCCAAATCAGATCCAAATTTTGAAAATGCTTCCAGTTCTCTATACTGTGCCTGGTCTAATTTTAAAGTACCGGCTACTTTTTTCATAGATTTTATCTGAGCATTCCCACCAACTCTCGATACCGAAATACCAACATTAATAGCAGGTTTCACACCTGAATTAAATAAATCGGATTCTAAAAAGATCTGTCCATCAGTAATTGAAATAACATTTGTTGGTATATATGCTGACACATCTCCTGCCTGAGTTTCAATAATTGGCAGTGCAGTTAATGATCCACCGCCTTTAACTTTTCCCTTAAGTGATTCTGGAAGATCATTCATCTCAGCAGCAATTTTGTCTGATTGAATAACTTTTGCTGCGCGCTCTAACAATCTTGAGTGTAGGTAAAATACATCTCCCGGATAAGCTGCACGCCCAGGAGGGCGGCGTAATAACAGGGAAACTTCACGATATGCAACTGCTTGTTTTGATAAATCATCATAAATGATTAATGCGTCTCTACCTGTATCTCTAAAGTATTCTCCAATGCAGGCACCTGCAAAAGGTGCATAAAACTGTAAAGCAGCAGGATCAGAAGCTGTTGCTGAAACAATTACCGTATAATCCATCGCTCCGTACTTTTTTAATGTTTCAGCAATATTAGCAACAGTTGAGCCTTTTTGTCCGATCGCCACATATATGCAGTATACAGGTTCTCCTCTTTCAAAGAATTCTTTTTGATTTATAATTGTATCAATTGCAATAGCTGTTTTCCCGGTTTGACGATCGCCAATTATTAACTCGCGCTGGCCACGTCCAATTGGAATCATTGCATCAATCGGCTTAATTCCTGTTTGTATTGGCTGATTAACCGGCTGGCGATATATAACCCCAGGTGCTTTTCTTTCCAGTGGCATTTCGAGCAACTCTCCATTTAACGGAGCGCCACCATCAATTGGTTCTCCTAAGGTATTAATTACTCGACCAAGTAAACTTTCGCCTACTTTAATGGAAGCAATTCTATTTGTCCGCTTTACCTTATCTCCTTCCTTAATTTCTTCAGACGATCCCAACAATACAGCCCCAACATTATCTTCTTCAAGATTTAAAACTATTCCCATCTGGCCATTTTCAAACTCAATTAATTCATTAGACTGTACATTGGACAATCCATAAATCCTTGCAATGCCATCACCCACTTGTAAAACACTACCAACTTCTTCAAGTTCAGCACTTGTTGTAAAGCCTTCTAATTCTTTTTTAAGAATTTCTGAAACTTCTCCGGGTTTTATTCCTGCCATAGCTTAAATTTTATTTTTATTTACTTTTTCCTTTTGTGTTATTGAAATCAATTTTGTGAAAATTATTTCTTAGCTCTTGTATTTGTCTGGCAACACTTAAATCAAGTTGCTTATCATCCACCTGAATAATAAAACCACCTACAATTGATCTATCAACCTTTGTTTCTATGTCAATAATTGATTTAAATTTCTTTTCTATTGATTTTTTAATGTTTTCTTTATGTGTGCGCGATAATTCAAAAGATGTTGTTAAAACTGCTTTTTTTATTCCTTTGTAAGCCTCATACATATTTACATAATTTCTACAAATGCTTTTTATGTGTTTTTCGCGTTTATTTTTAACGATCAGGCTTAATAGCGATAAACTGTATTCATTTATATTATCTTTAAATATGTCGCTTAAAACGTTTATTTTTTTTGATGGTTTTACAACAGGATGCTCCATTGCCATTTCCAGGTTTTGATTTTCCTGAAAAACATCATTAATAAAATCAATATCCTGTTTTATTTGATCAACTATATTTTTTTCAACAGCTAATTGAAATAAAGATTTGGCGTAACGTACATTAATTGGTCCCTGATCCATCGGTGCTTAAATTAATTTAAATCAATATTGTCAATTAAACTATCTAAAAGTTGCTTTTGCTTTGCTTCGTCACCAAGTTTTTGTTTTAAAATTTTTTCAGCAATATCGACTGATAATGATGCAATTTGATTTTTTATCTGATTAATCGCTTCGTTCTTTTCTTTTTCAACGCTCTTAATTGCATTATCTACAATTTTTGCAGCTTCTTTCTTAGCTTCTTCCTTAGCTTCCTGAATAATTTTGTCTTTCATCTCCTTAGCTTCTTTTAAAAGATTATCTCTTTCAATTTTAGCCAGGGCAGTAATCTTTTCATTCCCAAATTCAATTTTAGCCATTTCTTCTTTTGCTCGTTGCGCAGCTAAAAGACTTTTTTCTATTGATCTTTCTCTGTCTTTTAACCCCTTTAATATCGGTTTCCAGGCAAAACGCCCCAGGATGTATAAAATAACACTAAATGATAATAACATCCATATCAATAATCCCAGATCAGGTTTTATCAGTTCCATAGCTAATAATTTTAAATTAAAAAAACTTTACAGGCAGCCAACCGCTGCTCTGTAAAGTATAATCCTTAAACAAATAAAATAAGGAAACAAACCACAATTGCAAAAAAGGCAACACCTTCAATAAGAGCAGCAGCAACAATCATATTTGATCTAATGTCGCCTGCCGCTTCTGGTTGGCGAGCAATAGATTCCATAGCTGTACCGCCAATTTTTCCAATACCCATTGCTGCTGCAAATGCAGCTAATGCAGCACCGAATCCAGCAGCAGCTTTTGCTATTGCAGCCCCTTCAATTGCTAGTAAAATTGTACCTAATGTAAACATATAATTAATATTAAGTGAAAAAATAAATTAGTGCCCTTCTTCTGAAGCCATTCCAAAATAAATAGCTGACAAAATTGTAAATACATAAGCTTGAATAAATGCTACAAGCAATTCAAGCATCGACATAAAAATTGTAAAAATTATTGAAACCGGCGAAACAGCATATCCTAACATAGGATCCATATTCCCAAAAATAAATATTAAGCTAAAGAATCCTAAAACAATAATATGTCCCGCAGAAATGTTTGCAAACAAACGAATCATTAAAACAAATGGCTTTATAATAACTCCTATTAATTCAATAAAAGGAATTAAAGGAACCGGCAATTTTAACCACCATGGAACACCAGGGGGATTAAAAATGTGTTTCCAATAATTTTTATTTCCGGTTATTGTTGTTGTAATAAATGTAAACAAGGCCAATGCCAATGTTACTGTAATATTACCAGTAACATTTGCTCCACCCGGGAAAATAGGAACTAAACCCAATAAATTATTAAAGAATATAAAGAAAAAAATCGTGAGAAGAAAAGGTGTGTATTTTTCATAACTTTTTTCTCCGATACTATTTTTTGCTATATCATCACGAATAAATAGAACTAAAGGTTCAAGCATAGATTGTAGGCCCTTTGGAGGAAGTCCTTCTCTTTTTTTATACATGTTGCCAATAGATATAAACAAGATAACGAGAAAAACACCACTAATAAGTATTGCAGCAACATTTTTTGTGATTGATATATCTAATGGTCTGGTAATAAATTCACCATACTTATTAACTTCAATGATTTTGTCTTTATAATCTCCTTCGTGCGCTATTGTAAAATTTTTGTAGGTATGTCCATGTTCTAATTTTGATGACCAAAATGCAACTAGTCCCTGTTGTTTGCTGTATAAAATTATTGGTAAAGGAATCGCTACATGATGTCCTTTGTATGTAAAAATATGCCAGTTATAATTATCTCTAATATGCTCAAAAATAAATGGGCCCGGATTAAATCCTTTCTTTTCTTCATGCTGGTCGCTTTGCTCTTCCTTATGGTCGGGATGTTGATCGTTTGCGAAAATTTTATTATTAATGCCAATAATTAATAATAAAGCAGATGATATATATAAGAAGGTTTTCAGCATACTTTAAGCTTTGAGTACTTACAAATTTAAGTAATTAAACGTAAAATTACTTATTGATATATAAAAAAAGACAGCGCAA
>CAZPMA010000042.1:2651-25183 GCA_964587535.1 uncultured Bacteroidales bacterium | reverse complement strand
TTAACGTTTTATGCATCAGTTGCCAGAAAAGATGTAGAAGGATATCCTGAAGATGGTTTTCAAATGGAAAATGCTTTAACAAGAGAAGAGACTTTAAAATCAATGACAATATGGGCTGCTAAATCATTATTTGAAGAAGATGAGAAGGGTTCCATTGAGCCGGGTAAGTTTGCTGATTTTATTGTTTTAGAAAAAGATATTATGGATGTGCCTGAATCTGAAATACCATATGTTAAAGTTTTTAATACCTATATTAATGGAGAAAATGTATTACAGGATTAAAGATTGAAATTATTAGTAAATCATCAACAATTTTATATTTTTGCAGCTTCGAATAATTGTTATTCGGAGCTTTTTAATTTTATGGAAATGGGATTTAAAGAAGAAATCAAACGCAGAAGAACTTTTGGTATTGTTAGTCACCCTGACGCAGGTAAAACTACATTAACAGAAAAACTATTACTTTTCGGTGGTGCAATTCATGTAGCCGGTGCAGTAAAAAGTAATAAAATAAAGAAAACGGCAACATCCGACTTTATGGAGATTGAGCGCCAGCGTGGTATTTCTGTTGCAACTTCTGTAATGGGTTTTGAATATAAAGGAAAGAAAATAAATATTTTAGATACCCCCGGTCATCAGGATTTTGCTGAAGATACTTTTCGTACATTAACAGCTGTAGACAGTGTTATAATTGTAATTGACTCGGCAAAAGGAGTGGAGCCGCAAACTCGCAAATTGATGGAAGTTTGCCGAATGCGAAAAACACCCGTTATGGTTTTTATAAATAAACTCGATCGTAGTGGTAAGGATCCTTTTAGTTTATTAGATGAAATTGAAAATGAACTAAAGATTCATGCCCGACCATTAAGCTGGCCTATTAGTAATGGACCTACATTTAAAGGTGTTTATAACCTTTACGAAGAAAAATTAAACCTTTTTAGTGGCGAAGATAAGCAAACTGTTGAAGAATCAATTGAATTCAAGGATGTTAATAATCCTGAGCTTGAAAATTATATAGGTAAAAAATTTGCTAATACATTAAGAGAAGAAATCGAACTGATTACCGAAGTTTATCCGAAATTTGAAGTCAAGGATTATTTATCAGCAGACTTAGCACCTGTATTTTTTGGAAGTGCATTAAATAATTTTGGAGTGCGCGAATTACTGGATTGTTTTGTTAATATAGCACCATATCCACGACCTGTGGTTGCAGAAGAACGAGAAATTGATCCTTTTGAAGGTAAGTTCAGCGGTTTTATTTTTAAAATTCATGCTAATATGGATCCTAATCATCGCGACCGACTGGCATTTGTAAAAATCTGTTCTGGCACATTTAAACGAAATACAAATTATTTACATGTTAGTGCAGCTAAAAAGATGAAGTTTCCTTCACCTACAGCATTTATGGCAGAAAAAAAATCTATCGTTGATGAAGCTTTCCCAGGTGATATTGTTGGTATTCACGATACTGGTAATTTCAAAATAGGTGATACTTTAACTGAAGGTGAAATTGTTAATTTTAAAGGATTACCTAGTTTTTCACCTGAATTATTTCAGTATATCGAAAATGCCGATCCAATGAAATATAAACAGTTAGCTAAAGGGATTGATCAATTAATGGACGAAGGTGTTGCTCAATTGTTTACCAATAAATTTAATGGAAGAAAAATTATTGGTACTGTAGGACAATTGCAGTTTGATGTTATTCAGTTTAGATTGGAGCATGAGTATGGAGCAAAATGTAAATATGAACCAACTCAAATGCACAAAGCATGTTGGATACAGTCTGAAGATAAAACTCAATTAGAAGATTTTAGAAAAAGAAAATATGCAAACATTGCCATCGACAAGCATGGACGTGAAGTTTTTATGGCTGATTCTCCATATGCATTACAAATGGCTCAGCAAAACTTTGATAAAATTAAATTTCACTTTACTTCTGAGTTTTAAATTTAAAATCTAATCAATATTTTATTAGCGAGCATTTATTTATATATGCTTAAGGAATACATATACATATAATTTCAACAAATCGAATATTTTTTTTTATATCTATTAAACCTTATTAAGACTTTTAAGTCTTTTAATTAGGGTACAAAAAATTATTTGACGTGAGAAAGGGTATATTTTTATTTTTAAGTATTATTGGAGTAGGGTTAAGCTTAAATACAAAAGCTTTAAATAACGAGAAAAAAACTCTGGAAATTGTTAAAGTGCATGAGTCTCCAAAAATTGATGGTATTTTGGATGACGATGTTTGGGCTAAGGCGGCAATCGCAAGAGATTTTACACAATATGAACCATATAACGGTGAGCAACCATCTCTTCCTACCGAGGTAAAGATCATATATGATAATCAGGCCATTTATTTTGGTGCAATAATGTATGATAATAATCCTGATAGTATTATTAAAGATCTAGGAGTAAGAGATGAATTTTCAGAAATAAATTCAGACTTATTTACTATACTAATTAGTACATTTAATGATGGTGTAAATGCAGTTGAGTTTATGGTTTCTGCATCTGGAGTGCAATCAGATGGTAAACATACAGGAAATGATGGAGATCCTAATTGGGATGGTGTATGGGAAAGTGCTGTGAATATAAATGAAAAAGGATGGGTTGCTGAAATAAAAATTCCTTACTCAGCACTAAGATTTTCAAATAGTGATATTCAAAATTGGGGGATACACTTTTTTAGACAAATTAGAAGATATCGTGAGTGGAGTAGCTGGAATTTTGTGGATATTAATGTAAAAGGATTTGTAAACCAGATGGGGGAAATTGCTGGCATTAAAGATGTTAAACCTCCATTGCGTTTATCTGTTACTCCTTATGTTTCGGCATATGTAGAGAATGATGCAGATGGAAATACCTGGAATAATGATTTTAATGCTGGTATGGACTTGAAATGGGGTATAAATCAAAGCTTTACGCTTGATATGATTCTCATCCCTGATTTTGGTCAGGTGCAATCTGACGATGAAGTACTAAACCTCTCACCTTACGAAATTCGATATGATGAAAAAAGACCATTCTTTACTGAAGGAACAGAGCTTTTTAATAAAGGTAATATTTTTTATTCCAGAAGGATTGGTGGGCGTCCGAAAGGTGCTGATGATAAAGTAGAAGAACAATTGGGCGATAATGAAGAAATTATTAATAACCCATCTGAAACTAAATTAATTAATGCTACAAAAATTTCAGGTAGAACAAGCAGGGGATTAGGTATAGGTGTAATTAATGCAATGACAGGAGCTGTAGATGCTGAAATTTTGGACACTGTTACAAACAAAAAAAGATACTACAGAACACAGGGATTTACGAATTACAACATGTTAGTTTTAGATCAAACACTGAAAAATAATTCTTATATAAGCCTTGTTAATACTAATGTTGAGCATGCAGAAGAAAGTTATACTGCAAATGTAACAGGTACAGAGTTCAAATTGATGAATAAAGAAAATTCATATCAATTATATGGTAGTGGAGCTTTGAGTCAAATTTATACCGATGATACAGATTTAGGTCATACATACATGGTGCAGTTGGCTAAAACAACAGGAAATTTTTTATTTGAATTTACACATTCAACCGAATCAGATACTTATGATCCTAACGATTTCGGCTACATCAGACAAAACAATGAATCAACATGGGATTTAGAGTTAAATTATAATATTAACGAACCATTTTGGAAAGTGCTAAATTGGCGTAATGAAATATCAGTTAGACAGACTAATCTTTATGCTCCAAGAGAATATTCTGATTTTGAAATTAATTACCAAACACATACAACATTTGCTAAAAGTTATTTTCATATCGGATTATATGCAGAATTAAAACCATTTAAACGATATGATTTTTTTGAGCCAAGAGTTGATGGTTGGAAATTTAACAGGCATAAAATGTATTATTCACAAATTTGGATGTCGACAGATTATCGAAAACGCCTTGCTTTTGACTTTAGGTTTGGATTATGGGAAGCTTTTAATTATAATCAATATGGATATAACATTAGCTTTGAACCAAGGATAAGATTTAATGATAAGTGGCTGTTAATTTATGAAACTGAGCTAAATACAGGAAATAACACTTACGGCTATATTGAAGACTACACAATAGGTATAGTAGATGGAACTACTGAAACCATTATAAATTTTGGAAAGAGAGATCAGAGAACAATTACAAATACCTTAAATACTAATTTTATTTTTAACAATAAAATGTCATTAAGCTTTAGAGCAAGACACTATTGGTCGCGAGTTAGATATGAAGATTTTTATCAGTTGCAGAAAAATGGTGAGCTAAGCGAATCAATAGGGTATGATACTTATGGGAATGCAGCAGATTACAATTATAATGCTTTTACTATTGATATGAAGTATTTATGGCGTTTTGCTCCTGGAAGCGAATTAAGCCTGGTATGGAAAAATGCTATTTATACAAGCGAAACAGAAATTATTAATAATTTTATGGACAATTTAAATAATACTTTTGAATCTTCTCAGATTAACAGTATTTCACTAAAAATAGTTTATTATCTAGATTACCAGTATTTGAAGAAAAGCTAAATAAAAAAAGGGTTGCAGTCTAAAGCAACCCTTTCTTATTATTAGTTTTCCTTACTATCAATTCTTAACATTAATAGCTTTTGTGTATGATTTACCATTATATATTATTTGTATATAATAGATTCCTGTTTTTAAGTCACTCACTTGAATAGCACTTTCCTCTGTGTAGTTATTTATAGCTTTTACTAATCTACCTTCAGTATTATAAATTGCAATTCGACTATTGTTTATTCCTTTAATTTTTAAGTAATCTTTTGCAGGAACAGGATAAATAATTACATTATCATTATTTATTTGGTCATCAAGAATACTTGTAGAAGGCGAAGCAGTTATTTCTAAGAAAGTAGTATCACTCTCACCACATATGCTAGAAGCATAAACTTTTATGCTATCAATAACAGGGCCGCCATCAAATGTAACTGTAATAGAATTAGTAGTTGAACTTCCATACCAATCAGTTGGCAGTATCCAATTATATTCCATATAATCTTGTGCAACAACTGAATAAGTGCTAACATCATCAACATTTACAGAGATGTCACCAGATATTACTCCAGGTGAAGGTGTAGGTACACAATTTGCTGTGATCTCAAGTGTTAATGGAGTTCCGTCGCCACAAATATTTGATGGAGTAACTTGAATAGATTCAGTTACATTATTTACAAACGTTACATCAATTTCATTTGTTAATGACATTCCATACCAATCTGTTGGTAAACTCCATGTGTAATTTACTTCTTCAAGGTCTGGGACAGAATAACTGTGAGTTGAGAATACATCAACATTTATATCTCCTGCTATACTACCAATAGAACCAAGATTTGAAGCAATATATATATAATCACTTTTTACTATTGAATCTTCAACAGCGCCATCAGTAACTACCAGTTTAATATCTTTATAACCACCTATTGTGTATTCTACAACATGCGGACCAGGTCCTGTAGCTGTTAATGGAGTTGCACCATCACCAAATTCCCACTCATATGAATCATGTGTTTCTAAAGATTTATCTTCAAAAGTTAACGAAATACCAGTACATTCATTTCTTTCATCCACAACATAATCTACTGTATCTAATATAGGTCCATAATGCCATACACCATCTGTGTGTTTATCCAAATTATAACCACCTGCCCATATAGCTTCTATACTTTTAGCCCCAATAGCAAAAAATTCAAAATTTTTATAATAATCAGCGTAATCAGTCCATGTTGCTCCATCATCTGTACTGTAGGATACCCCTTCATGAGGTGTTTGCCAGTCTGAACCTGTTGAGATTAAAAGATTAGTATCAGGAACATATGAGATATCGCTAAAATATAAATTACCAGTATATGACAATAATGACCAACTTTCCCCTCCGTTAGTAGTTTTATAAGCTATTGAATTGGTTAGATCAGTTGAAAACATTACACCAATATTTTCATTTTTGAAAGTCATTTTGTAACTAGAATTTGTTAAAGGTCCTTGGAATACATCCCAGGTTAAACCTTTATCAGTAGATTTAAATATTCTACCATGATCTGTTGAAAACCAAACAATATTACCATAAACTGCCATGTGTGTTACCCTTCCATATTCTTCTGATAAATTAGCAGGAATATTTCCTTCTGGCACACGAGTCCATGTTTCACCACCATTGTCAGTTGTATACATCTCAAAATATCCACCATTAGGATCACCTTGACACCATCCATTGTTTTCGTCCCAAAAGTGAATCACATTAGGGAAACCATTTGGGCCATTAAAATCTGCTGTTGGCTGTTCAGTCCAATTTATTCCACCATCAGTTGTTTTTACAATCATACCACCACCAGTTGGTCCAAATAATGCAGCCCAAGCTGTCGTGTCATTTACTGCAGTAATCATAGAAATACTATAATTTAAAGTTCCAGCAGCATTAATAGTTCCGGAAATCCAATTATTACCATCAACAGTTCTAGTAAAATCTTTCACTTTAGCTCCTCCACCTGAAAAATCTCTACTAGAAGCCCATGCAACGCGGTTATTTACAACAGAAATATTTTGTATTGCTCTATATTGTGCATCAAATCCACTTGCTTGTTTAACCCATTGTATATCCTGGTAATTAGTTCCAGGCTTAATGCCAATAATCATGCTATTGCCATCAGTAAAATCTGCTGATCCAGGAGTCATATCTGCAAGTTGGAAATATCCATTTGCTGAACCTCCCCATCCCCAATTAATATGAACTAAACCATTATCTAGATAACCATCACATACCCATGCATGACCACCACTTTCACCATAACCATCATAGTATATAGGTCTTCCTTCATCAATTTCCTTTTTCAATAAATCAAAATATTCTTCTTCATTTGCTTGGTTATATTCAACATAAAGAATTGAATTAGGATCGTATTTAAAGTAATTTGTTAAAGCATAAAGCACATCATGTGTCATTGCACCTGATCCACTTGGATCATAACCCATATTAACCGAAACACCGGCATGCCTATTTAAAATGGCTATTGCATCTATTTCAGTTTCAGTATTAGTACCATCAAGTAAATCTGGCATATTATTCCAGTCATATTCAACCATTTCGAAATTAGCATATTGATTGCCATATTCAGGATGTTCTGAAACGATGTATTCATGCCAACCTTGTCCTCTTGCAGGCCATTCATGATAATTCATTATTTGTGACATAGCAGTTGCAACACAACCGGTAGGGGAACCACCTGGGCAAAATTTATTATAATAAGGTGATTGATTCCATATTGTAGTTAATAATGGACCTGCAGATTTTAATTCACCTGATAATTTAGCATTTCTTATTGTATTCCATTTTTCTTTTATTTCATCATTTGAAATTTTTGAATTTTTTATATCCCAAATTTCTTTTTTATATCGGTCAAGTAAGAATCTTGTATTTGAGCCAATATTTTCTCCAAATGGATTTGAAAAAGAAAAACCTAAGATTGGTTCTGCATTATCATCAGCAGATACAATTACGAAACTGTTGCTTGAAAATTCAAATACATAAAAGGATTCTACATTATTATATTTTTCTGTAATTCCCTTTTCAATAAGTGCATCAACTTTTGTTGCGGGAGCGTAAGCCCTGTAGAAATTCTCTGCAACGATTTTCGCTTCTTTTTCACTTATAGGATCAGCAAATAGATTACCTATAAAAAAGATTAATACCAAAATAAAAGTAAAAGATTTTTTCATATTATATAATTTGGTTAAAAATTAGATTTTATTTCTTGCCAAAGATAGCATTAATAAGCTAACTGTAAAATATAAATTATTTAAAAACAATATAAATTACAAAGATTAAGCTTGATGTACTATATAATTTTTTAATTTAATCAATTAAATAGTTCGAATCATTTTAATAAATAAGAAATGAAAACATATCTATTTGTAATAATTTTTATAATTACTGTAAACGCTAAAGCTCAAGATTTTTCTTACAAAGAGAAAAAAGAACTAGCTGGATATCCTGAATATATTATGGATGCAAAATTTTCTCCTTTCAGAAATTATTTTGCATTAACAATAGGGAATAATTCTATTGAGATATTTAATGAAAATTGGCATAAAGTTTTTTCTCATCAGGGAAATCCCGATGCCGTTGGTGGACATATTTCATTTTCGCCCGACGAAAAATATTTAGCTTATGCTAAATACAAAAGTGATAATGACATTGCGTTAATTAGATTAGAAGATCAAAAAGTATTACAGGTTTTAAATGGTCATGCTCACAATATAAATAAAATTGAGTTTAGTCATAATGGTAAATATTTAGTAAGCGCATCTTCTGACAAATCTATTTGTATCTGGGAGTGGAATAATGATCAGATGGTATTAGCGCAAAAATTTGAATACGAAGATGCAGTTATGGGAATTAGCTTTAATTATAACGATGAATTTTTAGTGGTTGGTGGATATAACAGAATGATTCATCTTTATAAACTAAAAGACAAGAAGTATAATTTGTACGACACTGTTCCTGGTTTAAAATACTGGCAATACGACCTTGCTTTTCACCCATCAAAAAATGAGTTTTTAAGTACTTCACAATATGAAGTGAGAAGATATGAAGTGAATAATAAAATAGAATTTAAGGATAGTTTAAAAATTAGGGTTAACAGAACAATAAAATATAATTCAACAGGCCAGTATGCTGTGTTTGGCAAAAATCAGGATGTAACTATTCTTAAAATGAATAAAAACTCAATGGATGAATTTGAAAGTATATACCGACATGGCGACCATGTTTTTGGTGGTACTTTTTCTGAAGATGGATTGTTTCTTACTACTTTTAGTTCCGATAAATCATGCATAATTTGGGAGTTGACAGGTGTTGAACCATCTAGGAAATCCTTAATTACTGATTATATGGATGGTGAACTAACATCAGCACAAAAAATTATTTTAACTGCCAATGTTATTGAAAACATTCTTAACAAACTAGATAAAAACCTTACTGAGCCGAGAGATGAGTTTGAAACAAGTATACAATATAATAATAGGAGAGAAAAACTTAAAGCTGAAGTTTTATCAGAGTTGCAATATTTTACTGAGAAACATTATAATTTAAATTCTAAATCAGGAAGTAAAATAATTATTCCAATAGAACGATTGATTGGATATAATGCCGACCTCCAAATATATAAAGTTCGTTTCCTGGAAACTGACGCAGGTATAAAAATACCCATTGAAGAAGCACGATTATTTAAAAATAACTGGAAAAAAGCATTTATTCAAGTCAATAAAATAAAAGCTACAAATGGAATTTCTTTTGATTATACCAACTTTGAATTAGTGCATCCAACAAATAAAAATGTATATAAAGTTATCCCGGTTGAAAATCCATTTCAGGTAGAAAAAAGCACTAGGAATGCTTCTGTAATGCAAGAAAGATCAGAAAGTACAGTAAAGCAAAAAAAAGAAGAAGTAAGTGGAGAAGATATTCTGGGAGTAGACAGAGCAATAATATTCGCTACTAACATTTATGACTCATTTTCAGAATTAGTGAACCCCGTAATTGATGCTACAACAGTTTCTGATGAACTTCAGTCAAATTATTATGTAAATACAGAATTAATTGTAAATCCTACCTTAAAAGAAACCATAGAAAAGATTAGAGAGTATGCGAAGTTAGAATATGGTAAAAATGATAATTTATTAATATTTTTTGCAGGGCACGGAATTTATGATGAAGTATTTAAAGAGGGTTATGTTATCTCACGAGATTCAAAATCTGATGATGTAGCTAAAACTTCGTATTTATCTCATTCTAATCTGAGAACAATGATTAATAATATTCCATGTAGTCATATTTTATTAGTTATGGATGTTTGTTTTGGTGGTACATTTGATCCGATTATAGCATCGAAAGGAAGAGCTGCTGATATGTATACCGAAGTAACAAATGAAGAGTTTATTGAAAGAAAAAAGAAATATAAAACCCGATTATATTTAACTTCAGGAGGTAAAGAGTATGTCCCTGATGGTCGCCCCGGGCATCATTCTCCTTTCGCACGAAAGTTTCTGGAAGCCTTAAGAAATTATGGAGGCAATGATGGTATCCTGACAGTAAATGAAATTATTCAATACATCGAAAAAGTAGAACCCCAGCCTCGGTTTGGTGAGTTTGGCGATAATGAACCTGGTAGTGATTTTATACTTCTAACAAAATAGATATTAAATGAAAACAATTGTTGTTTATTATTCACGAAACGGTAGTAACAAATACCTGGCAAATAAAATTGCTAAAAGTTTGGAGTGTGATATTGAAGAATTAAAACCAAGGGTAAATGTATTTATCTTTTTTCTTTTAAATATCAGTTTTGGGATTAAATCATTAAAAAGCAATATTGAAGATTATGATAGAGTAATATTATGCGGACCTATTTTTGTAGGTAGGTTCATAATCCCTTTAAAAGCATTTGTGGAAAAATATAAAAACCAGATCAATAGATTGGTATTTGTAACTTGCTGTGGCAGTACATACGATAAGAAAGAAGAGAAATTTGGCCATGGATTAGTATTTAATAAATTAAAGGAAATGCTTAATGGTAAATGTGATCACTGCGAAGCATTTCCTATTGATCTCTTACTACCGGATGATCAAAAAGGTGATGATTCAGCATACATGAATACTCATTTAAATGATAGTAATTTTAAAGGAGAAATTAAAGATAGGTTTGATAATTTTATTAAGACAATCGGTAACTAATTAATGAAACAGACTCTTTTGCTGAATAGCTCCTTCGTGTTCCAGTAACCATTGTTTTTTTAATAATCCACCTGAATAACCGGTTAAACTTCCATCTGTGCCAATAACACGATGACAAGGTATTATAATAGGTATAGGATTTTTCGCATTTGCGAAAGCAATTGCTCGAATTGCTTTTTCATCGCCTAATATTCTGGCTTGTTCCAGATAGGTAATAGTTTTACCATAAGGAATTTTAATTAATTCATACCAAACTTTTCCTTGAAATTCTGTACCAATAGGATTTAAACTTACATTGAATTTTTTAAGATTACCTTTAAAATATTCATCTAGCTGCTCAATACAGTTTTTAATTTGTACAGGTATCATATTCATTTTAAAGAATTCCTTTGTGAAATCGATTTGAATAATATCTCTTTCGTTTGATACTATTCGTAAGTTCCCGATAGGTGATCTGTAGTAAGCTTCAAACATATTATTTTAAATATTCTTCGATAAGTTTTACAGGAACTCCTGATTTCTTACATATTTGATCAATATTTAAGCCTTCAGAATGCATCCTTTTAATATAAGATTCAAGCTTTTCACCAATTTCTATTAAGTTATTATCCGGATCATATATTCTTATGGTCTTTTGACCCCACGATTCTTCTGTTAACTCATGATGTTTAGGAATATTATTCTTCTTTACCAGATCTACAGTTTCATGTATATCTTCTGTTTCAAAATACAGTTCAAGAGATCGATTATAATACTCTTTATCATAAAAATCATCTGAAAGAGCATGCCAGTCAGGTATTTGCCAAAGAGTTAAACCATTATTTAGCACTACATAATTACCAAAGTCCATATTAATCTCTTGATTAAGAAGATTACAATAAAAATCTTTTGATATTTCTATATCCTTAATGAATAAAACTGCTGAATGATATTTTATGGTCATGAGTGTTTTTATTATAAAGGTACTAAAAAAACAAAAGTTGTCAATACAATTAAAGTATGACAACTTTTACTGCTTAAGTGCTTGAAGTTATTTATTTAATTCTGCTTCAATAACTTGCTTAAGTTTAGCAAATTCTTCTTCAGTATAACCAGTTACTTGATAAATAATTTCTCCCTTACAATTTAAAACAATGTTTCTTGGAATATATCTTTCAGCAAACAAAGAATAAATTTTTCTTCCAGGATCAGGAACAATATTAAATGTAAATCCTGATTTTTCTTTGAAGGCGATCATTTCTTCTGCAGTATGTTCTCTACCAAAAACGATTAATTCAAATTTTTCATTTTCTTTGTATTTTTCATGAATTTCACTTTCAACAAAAGGAAGCTCTTTCATACAAATAGGGCATGAAGTGGCAAAAAAATTCATAAAAACAACCTTACCTTTCAAGTCATTTATGTTAATTGTGTCATTGTCTAAAGTAATATATTCAAATGATGGTACCTGTTGACCCACTTCTATCAATGTTGATTTTATTATATCAGCGTCATATTCTTTTTGAGCTTTTTTTTCTTTAAGGTTACAGGAATTTAAGAGTATTAGGGCAATAGATATAAATGTAACGATCTTTTTCATAGTTAAATAAAATTTGATATTTAAAGATGCCAATATACGTTTTTTATTAAATGCATTTATAAATCATGATCTAAATTTTAATATTTATAAATGTTATAAATACGTTTCAATAATAAAATTATGTTTTGTTATATTGAATTTATCCTGCTATATTTAGAAAAGTGTAAAAAATATCAATAATGGAGTATAAGCTTGATCATTTATATAAATTTATAAATCAATATGTTGATATTGATCTGGATGAACTGGTAAAAGTGAAAAACAGGATAGAGTTTATCTATTTAAAAAAGAATGAGATTTTTATAAAAGAAGGACAAATTGCAAATGAAATAGCATTCACAAATAAAGGATATTTGCGTGTATATTATAATTTGGAAGGCGAAGAGATAACGCGAGATATTACACCTTTACATTCCTTTGCAACTGCTTTACCCAGCTTTGTTTCTCAAACACCATCTTTTGAAATTATCAGTACTATAACCGATTGTGAATTAATAATTATTAGCAAGGAAAACCTGGAGTTTCTGTACAATAAATATCAAAAATGGGAAAGACTAGGACGAAGAATTATGGAAGAAATGTTTGTTGAGTCTCAAAGAAGAATTTACTCGTTTATAACAGAAAGTGCCGAAAAAAGATATAGAAAGCTTTTAAAACAGTATCCTGATATGATAAGAGACGTTCCATTAAAATACATAGCTGATTTTCTTGGAGTTAAACTGCAATCATTAAGTAGATTACGAAAAACGATTGAATGGTAGTAAAAATAGTTTTGTCATCATTTATTTAACAAATGTTAAATGTTTTTTCAGCTTTTTTTTTAGAACTTTGAAAATAGAACAAAATATATATGACATGAAAAGAATTTTTGATGATAATTTCAGTAATCATTATGACATAATAATTGTTGGAGGTGGAATATCTGGTGTGTCAGTAGCTTATGAAGCTGCCAGCAGGGGATTAACTGTGGCATTATTTGAAAAAGGAGATTTTGGAGAAGCCACATCAGCAGCTACATCTAAATTAATTCATGGTGGTTTACGTTACCTTAAAAATATGGAATTTGGTTTAGTGCGTGAATCATTAAGCGAAAGAAAAACCTTGGAGAATATTGCGCCTAATTTAGTATATCCTTTACCTTTCATGATTCCAACATATGCTAACTTAAAAAGCAATAAATATGTGTTGTTTTTAGGTATGTTACTTTATGATATTTTATCATTTGATAAAGCTTTTACATGGGATAATTCAAAAAAATTACGACTACACAGAGCAATTAGTAGAAAGCAAACTAAAAGATTAGAACCTTGTGTGCCAGATAATAAGCTAACCGGATCTAGTATTTATTATGATTGTCAGAATATTAACCCTGAAAGGTTAACATTAGGTATTTTAAAATCAGCAGTTTATTATGGAGCAAAAGTAGCAAATTATGCTAAAGTAAAATCTTTTATAAGAAAAAATGAGAAGGTTAGTGGCGTAATTGTAGAAGATCTTATCAATAATAGAGAACATCAAATCAATGCTGACTTAATAATAAATTGTACAGGACCATGGACTGATATAGTGCTAAATTCAGCTAGTAAAGAAACTGAAAACAAACACCATATTCGCAGATCAGAAGGTATACATATAATTACAAAGAAACTTTGTAATAAACATGCTGTTTTGATGATGACAAAAGAAGGAAAACATGTAATGTTATTACCTTGGCGTAATCATTCATTGATAGGTACTACAGATAAGGAATATACAGGGGATCCGGATGATTATAGTGTATCTAAGGAAAGTGTTATGGAGCTAATTAACGAATTTAACCATAATTATGGAATCGAAAAGATTACATACGATGATATTCAATTTGTTTATGGCGGATTGCGTCCCTTAGTTGATAATCAAACGGAAGCTTCTTATGAATCTTCCCGTAAGTATGAAATTTATGACAATTCAAAAGATGGTTTAAATGGATTGATTACTGTTGAAGGTGGAAAATATACTACTAGCAGAAGATTAGCAAAGCATGTTGTGAATAAAGTTTCAAAGAAACTTAAGCGTAGAATTGAAAGTTCAATTAGCAAGAAACGCTATTTAGTTGATTCTGATATAAAAAACATGGAAAGCTTTATAAAGCATTTGGTTTTAAGATATCCACAGTTTTCTGAAGCGACTATTAATTATGTAGGTAGAAATTACGGTTTACAATGTCATACTATTTTTAGATTGGCAATGTATGATAAACCATTAGCTGAAGTGGTGACAAGCGATGGTGAGATATTAGCTGAAGTAGCTTACGTTATTAAAAAAGAATTGGCATTTACTCTCGAAGATATATTTTTTAGAAGAACTGGGATTGGCACCTTAGGATATCCTGGTGATGGTGCGTTTAATAAAGTAGTGGAGATTGCTAAACAATACTTAAAATGGGATGATAAAAAAGTTCAGGAAGAAATAAAATCAGTAATGAAAAGGTTTAAACTACCTGAATAAATAATTCTTTTAAACGATCTTGTAACTAGCGGGGTTGTCATTGTTCGAAAACAGAAAAATAATTATTCTTCGAAAGGCTCAGAATTTTTATTGCGAATGAAATGAGTAACGACTAATAAAAATACTTTAAATTATAAGATATGAACACATATAGAGACATTTTTAAATGGGGAGATAAACGTGAAACTAAAGTAGATCAGGGAACCATTAATGTTATTAAAGAAAAATTTGGATATAGTGATGAAGAGATTAGTCAAAATCATTTGCTAGGTAATGAAGAAGTAATGATAAATAAAGCATGTCAAATTGAACAAAATATTTTAGATCAATTTGAACAGATTGTTGGTATAGAAAATGTAGATATTACAGATTTTAATAGAGTAAACCATGCTTATGGGAAATACTATGCTGATTTATTAAAATTGCGAAAAGGAATTGTACCATCACCACCTGATGCTGTTATTTACCCAAGATCTGATGATGATATTGTAAACTTACTACAAATATGTAACACAAATAAAATAGCAGTTACACCAATTGGTGGACAATCTTCAGTTACCCGAGGGGTAGAGACTCCAATGGGTGGAGTAAGCCTTGACTTAACAAAGCATTTAAATAAAGTAATTGAAGTTAACGAGATAAACTCAACAGCAAGGGTTCAGGCTGGTATGTTCGGGCCTGCTTTTGAAGAGTATTTAAATAATTATGGCGATAAATATAGTTGTGGCCATTTTCCACAATCGTTTGAATATTCAACAGTAGGTGGATGGGTAGCAGCAAAAGGAGCAGGTCAGGCTTCAACAGGATATGGTAAAATAGAGCATATGGTTTTATCAATGAAAGTTGTAACACCTTCAGGAATTATACAAACAAAAACTTATCCGGCAAGTGCACAGGGATGGGATTTACATCAGCTATTTTTTGGATCGGAAGGTGCTTTAGGTGTTGTAACAGAAGTTACTATGAAAATTAGAAGATACAGACCAAATCAAACACGTCATACATCATTCGTATATAAGAACTTTGAGTCAGCTGTTAATGCAATGCGTACTGTTATGCAGAGTGGGGTGGGACTGCCGCATTTATTTAGAATCTCTGATCCCGAAGAAACAGAAATAGCTTTTAAAACAAAAGAATTTGATGGTACATTAGCAGATAAAGTACTAAATACTCTGGGATATAAATCAGGTGAGCGTTGCTTGATGTTTGTTGCTGCAGAAGGCAGTGAATCATATACAAAACAAGTTATTAAGTCGATCAAGAAAATAGCTAAGAAGAATGGTGGATTTTCAATTGGAGCTTCACCTACTAAAAAATGGTTAGAACAAAGATACTCAAGTGCATACTTGCGTGATCCTTTAATGGATTTAGGAATTATGACAGATACCCTGGAAACAGCTGTTACATGGGATAATCTGATTCCGGTTTGGACTGAAGTAAGAAAATATTTAAAGAGTAGAGAAAAAACAGTGGTAATGGTTCATATATCCCATGTATATGAGAATGGAGCTAATCTTTATTTTACTTTTTTAAGTCCTATGCAAAAAGGTAATGAGATTGATGAATATACTGAATTTCATAAAGGTATCATTGATACGATTCAAAAAAACAAAGGATCTTTATCTCATCATCATGGTGTAGGGCGCACATTAGCCCCATGGATGGAAAAAGAGTTAGGAACCGAATCGATTAAATTAATGCAAGCCATTAAAAATCATCTTGATCCTAACGGAATAATGAATCCTGGAAACACTTTGGGTTTAAAACCTTAATATTTAATAAGTTGTTAATCCTTTGACAAGCTCAGGATGACAACTTATTTATGTCACATGAGCTTGTCGTAGTGTTTAATTGTACATATGAATACAGAAGATAAACAATACATTGTAGTAATTGATGCTGGCACACAATCGATACGGGCTGTAATTATTGATTTAAAAGGTAATATCTGTGAAATTGAGAAAATAGAGATAGAACCATATTACTCAACACAACCTGGTTTTGCAGAACAAGATCCCGAATACCTATGGGATAAACTTTGTGAAACAACTAACAAATTAATGAAAAATACAAAAGTTGATGTAAAATCAATAAAAGGTTTGTCAGTTACAACACAGCGTGGAACTATTGTTAATCTTGATAAAAATGGTAAACCATTGCGACCTGCAATTATATGGCTCGATCAGCGCAAAGCAAAAGCTGATGGATGGCCTAAAGGATTTGTAAAAAAAGGTTTACAATTAATAAATATGTATGAGTCCTTAGCACATGCAAAAAAAGATTGTGAAGCAAACTGGATTAGACAGAATCAACCTGAAATTTGGGAGAAAACCCATAAACATGTGTTTCTTTCAGCATTTTTTAATTATCGATTTGTTGGCAAATTTATTGATTCTGTAGGAAGTACAGTAGGATACATGCCATTTAATTATAAAAAGCAAAAGTGGAGTAAACCCAGTGAAATAAATGCAAACCTATTTCCAATCGAACAAGATAAACTAGTTGATTTAGTTAAGCCTTCGGAATTATTAGGAAATATTACTAAACAAGCATCGGAACAAACAGGTTTGCCCGATGGATTGCCTTTAATTGCTACTGCAGCAGATAAAGCCTGCGAAGTATTGGGGTCTGGTTGTCAAACTCCTGAAATTGCTTGTTTAAGTTATGGAACAACCGCTACAATTGAGACAGTTAATAATAAATATGTTGAAGTAATTAAGTTTTTCCCTTCTTATCCGAGCGCTATACCAGATCATTATAATACTGAAGTAATGATTTATCGTGGATACTGGATGATAAACTGGTTTAAAAATGAGTTTGGACATAAAGAAATTGAACTTTCAAAACAAACAGGGAAAACCCCTGAAGAGCTATTCGATGAAATGATAAAAGACATTCCACCAGGAGCGATGGGGTTAACTCTTCAACCATATTGGTCTCCTGGGGTAAAAATTCCCGGTATAGAAGCAAAAGGTGCTGTAATAGGTTTTGGAGATGTTCATACAAGAGCACACTTATATCGTTCTATATTAGAAGGTTTGACATATGCTTTGAAGGATGGAATGCTTTTAACCCAAAAAAGAACTGGAGTTAAAATAGAAAAATTAAGAGTTTCTGGCGGTGGTTCACAAAGCAAAAATGCGCTGCAAATAACAGCCGATATTTTTGATATGCCGGTTGAAAAGCCTCATACGTATGAAACATCGGCACTTGGAGCTGCAATAAATTGTGCTGTTGGTTTAAAACTTTATCCTGATTTCAATTCTGCTATAAATAATATGTGTAGAGTTGGGGAAGTTTATTATCCAAAACCAGAAAACAGAGATATTTATAAGAAATTATTTAATCAGGTTTATAAAAAGCTGTATAAGCAATTACGACCTTTATATCATGACATTAGGCATATAACAAATTATCCTAAAAAGGAGTTATAATATACATAAGTATAATATTGACTGTGCTTTCCTATATATAATTAAATTTTAATTATCTGTTTTTTTAACTTCTCCTAAAAAATAGAATAGATCTTCCAGTACGTTAAAATCAAATGATACCGCTGTGCTTAAGTCAAGTTTATTAGGGATAAACTGAATGTAATTTTTATTATTCTCTTTAAATACAGCAAATATTGAAGATCCTTTACTAGGGACATAATAAATACGTTCATACTGAGTTAATTCAGGGGTTTTTATTTGCATCTCTTTAATCCAGGAAATGAGCTTATCAACTTCATCAATGTCAATATAAATATAAAATAATCTATTTTGTTTTGTTATATAATCTGTAATACAGGCAAGCTTTACCCCATATACTATAATCTCATCTTCCAATTTTTCGTATTTTGCATAACTAAAATCAATTCTACGAAAAGGATTCTGATAGTTTTTACCAGCTTTATAAAAAATATTTGATTCTTTAATAGTACCAGGTGAATTAAATAAATTTTCAACATTTGTATACTGATCACTTTCTTGTGCAGATAAATTTGATGTGATAATGTATATACAAAATAGGATAAAATATTTTTTCATAATTACTTCAATTTAATTATTTTTTATCAACAATATCTCTTCCAAAAGGAGTAAGGGCTAGTGAAGCTAATTTAAAATGTTGATTTCCAAATGGTATCCCAATAATAGTGATGTATAAAATGATTCCAAATATTACATGCGAAATTGCTATCCAAATTCCACCAATAAATATCCAAAGTATGTTAAAAAGGATATATAAACAACCACTGGAGCGATCGCCCATAACAGTTGTTTTTCCAAAAGGCCATAAAGCCAAAACTCCTAATTTTAATGTTTGTAAGCCAAAAGGAATTCCAATGATTGTTATCATTAAGATTAAACTGCTAATAAAATATTCAAGTGCTGTTATTATACCACCTAATATTAACCAAAGTATATTTCCTAGTATTCTCATTTTTTTTTGTATTTTATATAACCGTTCAAAACAATTAAAAATACAAAAAGTTTAATAAAAATCTTTATGATCTAAAACATAAAATATAAAGCATCATTTAGGGTTTATAAAAAGTCATTATCGTAAACTAATTATTTTATTTATGTGGAAAAGTTATATAACAGCAGCAATCAGAAGTTTTATCAAAAACTTTAATATAACAGCTATAAACCTAATAGGTTTAACAGTAGCATTTTCGGCATGTTTATTAATAAGCATGTATGTGTACAATGAACTAAATTACGATCGGTTTAACGAAAATTACGATCAAATACAACGTTTAGAAATTGACGACTGGGCATTACTTTCAAGTGGAGTTGCTCCCAGAGTAAAAGAAAATTTCCCTGAAGTAGAAAAAGCAACTCGTGTTGCCGTTTCGTGGTGGGCAAATATTTTTAATTATGATGAGAATATTTTTTCTGTCGAAGATGTTATTTATACTGATAATGATTTCTTTGACATTTTTTCAATTAAAATACTTGAAGGTGATAAGGAAAATTTACTGAAAGACCCATTTTCAATGGTAATTAACGAAGAGTTAGCTAAGAAAATTTTTAAAGATGAAAACCCAATTGGTAAATCAATTAAATTCAATAATAATTATTACTTTATTATTACCGGAGTAGTTGAAAGTCGTAAAGATTTTCATGTAAAATATAATGCCATTGCAGACTTTACTAGTTTAAAAGATTTACGTGGCAGTGGCAATGAAGAATTTCTAAATAGCTTAGGACCAAGGAACTATTTGACATATCTACTAACATCTGATATAAATAAAGATGAACTAAGTGATAAAATCAATGAATATTTTTTGGGGAAAGGATATTGGAACGAAGATAATCTACCTAACTTCTGGTTAAGAGATTTTTCAAAAATTTATCTCGATGATAATATTTCTTATGAAATGGGATGCAAGCACGGGAATCGTAAAGTAGTAATTTCCTTTATTATTATAGCAATCTTCATTCTATTAATAGCAGGAATAAACTATATAAATATAACTACAGCCCGCGGATTATCACGATTTAAAGAAGTAGGTGTAAGAAAAATATTAGGATCTGGCAGATCAAGGGTGTTTGCTCAGTTTATTATTGAATCTGTATTACTATCAGTAATATCTTTTTTAATTAGCATTA
The DNA here is from genome assembly GCA_964587535.1 of uncultured Bacteroidales bacterium. Taxonomy (GTDB): domain Bacteria; phylum Bacteroidota; class Bacteroidia; order Bacteroidales; family UBA12077; genus UBA12077. The sequence goes on along the minus strand of CAZPMA010000042.1, from coordinate 4,726 downwards.
TTATTTCAACAGTATTGGCTAAACCAGTATTTGAATATTTAATTGGTAATGCGATGAGTATTGCTCAGCTTCCTTTGTCTATTATGTTATTAATAATTGTAATAATGTTAACAACAGGATTCTTAGCTGCAATTTATCCATCAATATTTATGTCAGCAATATCACCACTGAAAATCTTTAAAACGAAACAAAAAGGATTAGGAAAAAAATCATTTCTGCGACAGATTTTAATAATTATCCAGTTCGCAATTTCCATTATTTTAATTATTGGAGCATTATTGGTAAACCGACAATATAAATATATGAAGAATGCACGTTTAGGATTTAATCCTGATCAAATAATTACTTTACATCTTGAAAAAGACATACGTAAGAACAGAGAAGCAATTAAAACCGAGTTGCTAAAAAATCCAAATATCCTAAATGTAGCAAGTTCACAGCAAGTGCCAGGTAATTTAAGAAGCACATCAACCTATGTTAAAGATGATATTAAGCAAGAATATCGGTATGAATATATCGATCCAAATTACATTGATTTATTAGAACTTGAGTTAGCAATAGGAAGAAATTTTTCTTTTGATAGGCTAGGTGATGAGAAGGGTGGTTGTATTATAAATGAAAAGGCAATTGAAAAGTTTAATCTGAATCCAGATTCTATACTTGGAACAAAGATTCCGCAATGGGGTTTTGAAGCTACTGTGATTGGGGTTTTGAAAGATTACCATTTTAACTCTTTACACGAAGAAATTGTTCCACTTGTATTTACATGGATAAATGAAGGATTAATTAAAGTACATGTTAAAATTTCTTCAGAAAATATCTCAGAAACATTAAAATATATGAAAGAAGTGTGGAGTCAATTGGCCCCTGGATATCCTTTTGAATACAAGTTTTTAGATGAGCAATTTGAAAAGGCTTATATTCAGGAACAGAGATTAAGTACTATGTTTAGCTGGTTTGCAGGATTGGCAATCATAATTGCCATCATTGGAATTTATGGTTTAGCATCTTATATGGCAGAGCAAAATACACGACAGATAAGTATCAGAAAAGTTTATGGAGCGAGCTTACAAAATATAATTAATTTATTCACTAAGGAATTTATGATATTAGTAGTAATAGCAAATGTAATTGCATGGCCAACTGCATATTATATAATGGATCTATGGTTACAAAGATTTCCTTATAAAGCTGGCGTTAACATTTGGATATTTATTTTATCAGGTTTGATAAGTATATTATTATCAGCAATAACTGTAGGATTACATGCTTATAAAACTGCAAATAAAAATCCTGCAGAAGTACTTCGTTATGAATAAATACTTATTGTCGAATATGCTTGTTTACAAAATGATATAGTATAATTCGTAAGTAACTTAAAAAGGAGAAAAGCAAATAGTTCTCCTTTTTTTAAACATTTAAATTCTCACCTTCTGATTTTGCAATAATAACTGCACCGCAACTGTCACTCCATACATTTGTTGCAGTACGGAACATATCAAGAATTCTGTCTACAGGTAAAATTAATGCCATCATTTCTATGGGTAATCCTAACACTTCGAGAATAATGGTAATAATTACCAAACTGGCCATTGGTACAGCAGCTGTCCCAATACTAGAGAAAACGGCAGTTATTAATATTAAGATTTGTTCTTTCAAATGCATATCTACTCCTTTAGCCTGAGCAATAAACATTACCACAGCTGCAATATAAATTGCAGTTCCATCCATATTAACAGTAGCACCAATAGGTAAAGTAAAATTCGTTATTTTATGCGATACTCCCGATTTTTCATTAGTCTCTTTCATATTTAATGGAAGTGCAGCTGCTGAAGATGCTGTAGAGAATGCAGTAATTAATGTTGTTTTAACATTACTAAAATGCCGAAATGGTTTTGCTTGTCCAATTAATTTTGTGATTAACGGTAAAGTAATTAATGCATGAATCAGAATTGCAATAATAACAGTAATCATAAATGATCCTAACTTAATGATCATATTACCAAAATCATTTTGCTCGGCTACAACTTTAACAATTAATCCAAAAATTCCATAAGGAGCAAGTTTGATTATTA
>CAZPMA010000042.1:0-2551 GCA_964587535.1 uncultured Bacteroidales bacterium | reverse complement strand
GAACTTAATATTAATGGAATTACAATCATTTTAAGCATGCGTAAAAATATCTCACCCATCCATGAAAAATACTTAACCTGATCCTTTAAAAATATTCCAAATAAAACAGCTAGTATGAATGCAATTAATATCTGCCAATGTAGTGCAATCTTTTTCATCTTCTAATAATTTGTGTAAAGTATAAATGTAATAAATACAATAATGTTTTGATTAAAAAATAGGAGTTAAGTTTAATTTATGTGAAAAATTGATAAAAATTTTAGTTCGCCAGAATTTAATATTCTGTATTAAGTATAATTAGCATCTTAAATATACAATTCTCAGGCAGATAATTTTTTCATTAAAATAGAATGATATATGTGAAAGTTAAGTAAAACTGCAAATTTGGTTCTTAAAATAAATTAGGAATTATAATACTAAAATGATTAATATTTAAAAATATTAAAGCAACAAGTTACAAAAGTAACAAATAATTGAAGTTACAAATGTAAAGCAATGTATAAAGGAATATATTGACAAATGTAACCACCACACAACACAAACATTTATTACAAATGTTAACAAGTAACAAATTGAAAGCGAACATATATTCTAAAATTATATAATACTCATATAATCAATTAATTATAAAATTATAATGAAGTAATAATTTAAAAAATATACTCGTTTTATGACATAAAGACCAAAAACTTAGTTAAATATTTTATTATACCACACTTAATCAGATATTTATACTAAATACTTAAACTTATAGTTTAAAATTTGCATTTAAATATCGTTTAAACACATCACTTACTTATTATACTGCATTAAAAACCCTTATAACTCCAATAATCCATAAATATAAATACGAAATAAATCATTCCATATTAAGATACATTATACAATAAACCCCAAAGTACAAAAATCACATATGTAAACTAAGCAACACGAAAATAAAATTACAATAGTAAACAATATTATTGTTACATTTGTAAATATTAATATTTACGTATATGAAAGACCGAATCATACAGTTTTTAAGAGATATGAATCTAACATCGACAAAATTTGCTGATGTAATAGGTGTTCAACGTTCAAGTATTTCACATATTCTTTCCGGACGTAATAAACCGAGCTTTGATTTTATTGAGAAGATGCTTGTTGCCTACCCTGATGTTAGTGCCCAATGGCTAATTACAGGTAAAGGTAATATGTTGGAAAATCAACCATCTTTATTTAATCAAAATAAGGATTTAAATGATCATTCTTCAACTCAACGAGAATCTAATATTTCAAATATATCTATGCAAGAGCATTTAATATCAAAATCTGATGAAATAAATATGGAAAACATCGATAAGGATAATTACAAGACAAATAAGAACAAAAATATTGATCGTGTAATGATATTTTTCGTGGATGGCACATTTAAAGAATATAAATCGGAATAATTTAATATTTGTATATTATATTTGTGCAAAAATCTTATGTATAAGCGGATTATCAGACCTATACTTTTTCTACTACAACCAGAAATTATACATCACTTAATCGTTAATTTCCTAAAAATTGGGTTTAAAATACCAGGAATTGCCTATCTAACCAGAAAATCTTTCTCTATCAAACACAAATCATTAAAAATAAATTTTTTAGGGATGGAATTTGATAACCCGGTTGGTTTTGCAGCCGGTTTTGATAAAAATGCAGAAGTATACAATCAATTTGCAAATTTTGGCTTCTCTTTTATCGAGATAGGAACTGTTACACCAAAACAACAACCAGGAAACCCTAAACCTAGATCTTTTAGAATACCTAATGATTATGGTCTTATTAACCGTATGGGATTTAACAATAAAGGGGTCGATTTTGCCGTATCTAAGCTTAAAAAGAAGCATAAGGTAATAATTGGAGGTAATATTGGGAAAAATACTGCTACAAGTAACGAAAATGCATTAGATGATTATGTATACTGTTTCAAGAAGTTATACGATTATGTTGATTATTTTGTGGTAAATTTGAGTTGTCCAAACATAAAGGATTTAAGGAAATTACAAGATAAAGATTCCACAATAAATATTTTAAATAGTTTAACAGAAATCCGTCGATCAAAAGAAAATTATAAACCAATATTATTAAAAATATCGCCTGATTTAAGCAATGATCAGTTAGATGATGTTGTTGAAACCTTTAATATAACAGGAATAGATGGTGTTGTAGCTACAAATACCACGGTTTCAAGAGAAGGGTTAATAACAGATAAAAAACGTATAAATGAAATTGCTAATGGCGGGTTAAGTGGTAAACCTTTAACAAACAGATCTACAGAAATTATAAGATACATCCATAAAAAATCCGAAGGTAATATACCAATAATTGGAGTTGGAGGTATTATGAGTGTTCAGGATGCATTGGATAAATTAGAAGCAGGAGCAAGCCTGATTCAATTATACACCGGTTTTATATATGAAGGTCCGGGATTTGTAAAGCGAATAAATAAAGCCATTTTAAACAAATAAAAAAAGAGAAACAATAATTGTTTCTCTTTTGTGATCCAGCTGGGGCTCGAACC
>CAZPMA010000041.1:0-25558 GCA_964587535.1 uncultured Bacteroidales bacterium | reverse complement strand
GGTAATAATAATATCTTTATAGGCGGTAATGCGGGTGGTAGAACATCATCGGGTACTGGTGGAGGAAATGACAATATTTTTATAGGAGATAGTGCCGGATATAATACAGGAGCAACAACTGTTGGTGGAAACGAGAATGTGTTTATAGGTAATCGTGCCGGATATAATAATACATTCCCTGTACGAAATGTATTTATTGGTCATGAAGCTGGTTATACAAATACAGGCGGACAATACAATACCTATATTGGGAATGGAGCTGGTAGAAATGCAACTGGAGGAGGTAATACTTTTATTGGAGGATTAGCCGGTGGTTATAAAAACGTTATTGGTAGTGGTAATGTGGCAATAGGTTATGTTGCAGGTAGGGATATGGTTTCATCTCAGAATATATATATTGGCCAGGGTGCTGGGTATAATAATACAGGAACAGTGGGAGGAAATATTTTTATTGGTTACTATGCAGGGGAAGATATTTCAACTGAAAATAATAGATTGGAAATATCTAATGATAGAAATAAACCACCTTTAATCTATGGGGAGTTTGATAATCAAAGTCTTGCAATAAATGGTAGAACTACAAATGGTTACACATTTTATGTAAATGGAACAGCATCAGGATCAAGTGCATGGGGTAATACAAGTGATATGAGATTAAAAAAGGAAATTGTAACTATTCCTAATGCATTGAATAAAGTACTTGAATTACGCGGTGTAAATTTTAAATGGAAAGATGACAGTAAATTGGGAGATGGAATTCAAATGGGATTTATAGCACAGGAAGCGGAAAAAGTAATTCCTGAAGTGGTGCAAAAAAACGATGATACTTATACAATGCAATATGCACCTATTACTGCAGTGCTTGTTGAAGCAATGAAAGAGCAGCAAAGTCAAATAGATACTTTGAAAAAAGAGAATGAAGAGTTAAAGAAAAAATTAGACGAAATTATAGAACTACTTAACAAAGAATAAATTATTGACAAAGGTTTTTGTTGTTTAATATTTAATAAATAACTGTTAGTCGTAATTATAGACTAACAGTTATTTTTTTATAGTATATTTATATAACATAAATGTTAAAACCTTTGAAAATGAAAAAATTACTACTTTTATTAACCTTATTAGCAAATATAACTTTGCTTTTTTCTCAATCACCCTATTATATAAATTACCAAACAGTTATAAGAAATGGCGAAGGAGTGCTGCAAACCAATAAAGAAATCAATTTTAGATTTTATATAAAGCAGGGATCTCCGGAAGGAGCAATCGTTTATTCTGAGACCCAATTAGTAGAATCAAATGCTTATGGAATATGTAATTTAAAAATTGGAGAAGGAATAGAAGCTACTGGGGCTTTATCAGATATTGATTGGGGATTAGGATCACATTTTTTAAGTATAGCTCTGGATACCGATGGTTTAACTAATTTCATTGATGTGGGAGCTACCGAGCTGGTAACAGTGCCTTATGCACTGTATGCCAGGAATGCAGGAGAGATCGATAAAGATGTCCTGCATTTTCCAGAGTCAGATACACTTTTTGCTGTAAGAGATCATGATGGCAAGATTGTATTTGCTGTTTTTCCTGATGGAGCAAGGGTGTATGTAAATGAAGGAGTAAAGGGCCGTATAGGTGGATTTGCTGTTACGGGTCGTAATCCGGGCAAAGCAGCAATTGAAGAAGATTATATGGTGGTTACTGCAGACAGCACACGTGTGTGGGTAAATGAGCAAGTAAAAGGCCGTGTTGGTGGTTTTGCCGTAACAGGGCGTAATCCTGACAAAGGAATGTCAGGAGATTACTTTGTAATAAATAGCGATAGTGCAAGAATTTACATAAATGACACCACTACATCAAAAGGTCGTATCGGTGGTTTTGCTGTAACGGGTCGTAATCCTGATAAAGGGCCAAATGATGATTATTTAAAGGTTACACGTGATAGTACCAGGGTATATTTTAATGAGAGTGGCACAAAAGGCAGAATTGGTGGCTTTGCAGTTACTGGTCGTAATCCTGACAAAGGTGATGGTGCAAACGATTATTTTAATATTTCAGGAAATACAACAGCTGAAGTTGTTGATAGTGCATCTAAAATTATGTGGTATCCTCAAAAAAGAGCTCTGTTAGCAGGTAATATACATGTAGGCTCAGCCGATAGTGTGGGAACAAATTCTACTGCATTAGGTTATCGTTCAATAGCAATGGGTGAGCAGTCACAAGCATTTGGATATCAGTCTCAGGCATTAGGTAATTATTCAACAGCCATTGGTAAAAATGCCATAGCAGATACAACTAATAGTTTTGCATTTGGTGACAATGCTAAAGCATTAAATATTGATTCTTATTCAATTGGCGGTGGTGCTATATCTTCAGGTATAGGAAGTTATGCTTTTGGTTCTGTTGAGCGAGATACTTCAGATTTTTCACAAGGAAGTAACTTTACAGAGGCAAGTGGAGATTATTCATTTGCAATTGGCATGGGATCTAGAGCTGTTGGTAAAGGTTCAACATCAATTGGATTAGGAGCATATTCCAGTGGTAAAAATTCCATAGCAATGGGAACTCAGGCTGAAGCAACAGGAGATTACTCGGCTGCAATTGGTTTAGAAAATAAAGCTTCTGGTTATGCATCTGTTGCACTAGGGAAGAGAAATGAAGCCACAGGATATATAAGCTTTGTTGCAGGTGCTGCAAACAATGCTTCTGGTCCATATTCAGCAGCCTTTGGTTATACATCTAGTGCTTCTGGGTGGTATTCATTTGCCGCTGGAGAAGGCTCAAAAGCCAATGCTGGGTCAGCTGTTGCCTTAGGTTACAAAAATACAGCAGGTGAAAAAGGGTTTGCTGCAGGTATGCGTTCAACAGGAGGATATGGGAGTGCGGCTATTGGAGTAGATGTTGTGGCTGGTGGCTATAGTATTGCATTAGGGCATGCTATTACCTGCATGCCACCAGAAAATGATTATTATTCTGTTGCTATTGGATTAGGTACGTCTAATGCAACTTTAACTCAAGGTTCAACCATGGCTATAATGGGAGGAAATGTTGGCATTGGAACAGTTTCACCAAATAAAACATTAGATGTGGTTGGTACAGCTGAATTTAATGGTAATACTGAAATTAATGGTCAACTAAGTGTTAATTCTAATGCACTTGGTGCTTATGATTTGTGGATTCAAGGAGGACCTTTTAATGGCTCTACTCCAAGACATCTAGCATTATTAGGAGATCGCGATGGTGAGGTACTATATATTAATTGGCATAGCGCATATACAAATAGAACACAATTAGATGGTAATTTTTTGGTTACTGGAGATTTTCATGTAAATGGAAATATTACATACGATGGAACGCATCCAATTGGATTTCCAGATTATGTATTTGAGAGTGATTATAAACTTGAATCTATTGAAGAACATGCAGAATTTATGTGGAGAGAAAAGCATTTGCCAGCAGTAAAAAGTGCAAAAGAAATTGAATCCGAAGGCAAAGTAGATATTAACGAGCGTCGAGAACAGCTGTTAGAAGAATTGGAAAAAGCACATATTTATATTGAGCGGTTAAATAATGAGTTAAAAACAGTTAAAGAAGTTTATAAATCCGATAAAGAAAATCTGGAACAAAGAGTTCAAAAATTAGAAGAAGCATTAAATATATTATTGGAAAATAAATAACTAAAATTATAATCCAATTTTAAATCCCTTTCAAATGATAGAAAGGGATTTTTTATTTATTTTAATTGATTAAAGTTTTTATTATTGAAAAATTTAGTATTAAATTTCGGTTAAAATAACTTAAAATTTGAAGCTATGATGAAGAAGTTTATGATCTATTCATTATTATTTTTTGTAAGTGTAATTATTAAAGCTCAGGTTCCTGAGAGTTTTAATTACCAGGCTGTAATCAGGGATGATGCAGGAGAATTAATTATCAATCAAAATATTGGTGTTGAAATTAGTATTTTACAAGGAAGTGAATCGGGAACTGTTGTTTATTCAGAGCAACATCTCATTAAATCAACAAATAGTGGTGTAGTAAATATGAAGGTCGGTAATGGAAATAATCCGACAACTGATTTTTCTGCAATTGATTGGGGAGCAAATACTTATTTTATTGAAATTGGAATAGATAAAACAGGAGGAGAGTCTTATACTTCTATTGGAGCTTATCAGTTAATATCTGTTCCATATGCTTTATATGCAAAAAATGTAGAAGCTTTTGATAAGGAAGTATTGTATTTCCCGGAAACAGATACTCTTTTTGCTGTAAAAGATCATGATGGAAATATTGTATTTGCTGTTTTTCCCGATGGAGCTAAAGTTTTTGTTAACAATGAAACAAAAGGAAAGATTGGTGGTTTTGCTGTAACTGGTCGAAACCCTGGAAAATCGTTGCCTGAAGAAGATTATATGATAATTACAGCGGATAGCACTCGTGTTTATATCCCGGAATCACCTTCCGGTAAGGGAAATGTAGGTGGTTTTGCTGTTACGGGCAGAAATCCGGGTAAAGGGGATATTACTTCTGATTATTTTAATGTTTCAGGGGTAAACTCAGTAGATTTTGATTCTATTAATCCTAGCGAAGCAAGAATGCTATGGTATCCTAAGAGTGAAGCTTTTTTAGTTGGTAGAGTATTGGTAGAAGCACCCGATAGTGTTGGACTTAATTCAGTAGCAACTGGATTTGAATCCAAAGCAATTGGTGATTATTCACAAGCGTTCGGTTTTCAATCAATAGCAAGAAATGATTATTCTACAGCCATTGGTAAGAATGCTTTAGCTAATGGAATTAACTCATTCGCGTTTGGTGAAAATGCAGTAGCATATAGTACAGAAAGTTATTCGTTTGGTAGAGGTGCTAAATCTTATGGATATAGAAGTTTTGCTTTTGGTAGTTCAGGTGTTGATAGTTCGGGTGTTGAAACAGGAGTTACACAGGCCAAAGGTGATTATTCTTTTGCTATCGGACAGGGAAGTATTACGGGTATAGATTTAGAAGATTGCCCACCTAAACCACCAAAATTCTTAGGTACTCAGGAAGAATATTGGAAAATTTATTACTCTGGCGAAGGGGCTGTTGCAATTGGTGTTGGAGACTCAAGTTTAGCCAGTTATGCTACTACTCTAGGATATTATAATACAGCAAGCTATGGCTCAGTTGCTTTAGGGTATAAAAATAAATCTTATGCTAGCCATTCAGCTGTTCTGGGAGGTTATTCAAATAAAATTACTTCATCATCTTCCGTAATTGCTGGTGGTTATAACCATAGAATAGATGCTCCATATGCAGGTATATTAGGTGGTTATCAGAATAAAGTGTATTCTAATGCAGCATGGGGAGTTATAGGTGGAGGTTATAGAAATGAAGTTTATGGAAGTAGTTCCACTATTGTAAATGGTACTTATAATGTAGCATTAGGTGATCTTTCAGTAGTTATGGGATCAGGAAATTATGCTTATAGTTGGTGTGAAACGGCAGTTGGACAATATAACGATTCAAATGTATCAGGTAATCCTGGTGAGTGGGTTTATACCGATCCTTTATTTATAATTGGCAATGGTTTGGCAGATAATAACCGTTCAAATGCAATGTTGGTGAAAAAAAACGGAGAAGTATATTTTCCGGATGTATTCTATGATGGTGTGGGAAGCACAAATCTTGAATTATATATCGATAATACTGGTAAAATAGGAACAATAACTTCTTCCAAAAGATATAAAAAAGACATTACACTTATTGAAGACATAGATTGGATCTACAAACTAGAACCTGTCAATTTTGTATACATAAATGATAAAACTGGTATAAAACAATATGGTTTAATTGCAGAAGATGTTGAAACTGTAAATAAAGAATTTGTTAGTTATAATCAAAACAATGAAATTGAAACAGTTCAATATAGTAAGCTAATGACACCAATGTTAAAAGCCATACAGGATCAAAAGAAGGAAATAGATCAGCTTAATAAAAGGATAAAGGAACTGGAAGCTGAAAAGCTGGAAAATGAAGAATTAAAACAAAGAGTTGAGAAATTAGAAGACTTAATAAATCAATTAGTAAAATAAATATTATTTTCACATGTAAAAAGGAGCTCTCTTTTTGGACAGCTCCTTTTTGTTTTTTATATTTATATAGTTTTTCATTATAATTTTTGAAAGAATCAAATATGAAAAAGATTGTTATTGTTTTTTTGTTCATGATTGTAAATAGTGCTCTTTTTGGGCAAATTAATAAAAATGGAATTCCTTTTGTAAAAAACTATGCTCCATCTGATTATAATGCTGCTGAGCAAAATTGGTCTATTTGTGAGGATAAACGGGGGGTTATTTATGTAGCTAATAATACAAATGCTATATTAGAATATGATGGAATTACATGGAATAAAATTCCTATTCTAAATAGCTTAATTGTTAGGTCATTGGAGTATTCAACTGATGAAACTGTTTATGTGGGTGGAGTAGAAGAATTTGGGTATTTATCACCTGATATTAATGGGAAAATGCAATACCATTCTCTTTCTAATCAGCTGGATACAATAAAATTCTCTGATATTTGGAAAATATACACTTTAAATGGAGATGTATATTTTTGTTCTCAGAAAGGTGTAATGAGATATAGGAATAAAAAACTTGTTAAAGTATATGATCCTACTGAAATGTCTTTCTTGAATTTTAAAATTCATAATAAAATTTATTGGGGCACAGTTGATAAAGGTTTATGTGAACTTACAGAAGATTCCGTTGCTGTTAGTTTAGGGGGTGAGTTTTATAAAGATTATGACATTTTTACAATGCTTCCATGGTCTGAAAAAGAAATACTGATTACCACTATGGGAAGTGGTGTATATATCTACAATACTGAAACAGGATTATCTAAAAAATTAGATTCATTAGGTGAAAAATATAAAGATCTTGTAGATTTTTTAAATAATTCACAAGCATATAATGCGATTCAATTATCAAGTGGGAATTTAGCAGTAGCAACACTTGACGCAGGAAGTATTATTTTTAACAATGATGGTGAGATAATTTATTGTTTTAATAAAGATCATGGATTGCAGGATAATACTGTTATTAGTCTTTACGAATCAAAAAATGGCAATTTATGGCTAAGCTTAAATAAGGGTGTAGCTTTTATCGAATTGAAAACTCCTTTTACAAAATTCGACCACAATTATGGTTTTGAAGGATTAATACAGGATGTTAAAAGATACCAGGGAACACTTTTTGTAACCACAAATACTAAGCAGTACTATTTAAAATACAACGAGAAAAATCTTCCTGAATTTAAAGAAATACCTATAGACTTTGGTATTATTAAGATGGAAGTATTTAAAGTCCCAAATTCAAAGAAGGAAAAATTATTATTTGCCACAGGGAGTGGTGTGTTTGAGTTTGTTTCTTTAACACAAAAACCAAAGCAAATTTCTGAACAAGCCTATTATTGTGAAGTGCTTTACCAATCTAAATCAGATTCTAATAGTTTATATATTGGATACAATACTGGTGTTGCACTCTTGGAATATAAAAATGGCAAATGGATTGATAAAGGGAAAATAGGTAATTTTAGATACAAAGCAGAATCAATTGCCGAAGACGATAAAGGAAACATTTGGATGGGAGCAGCATTAAAAGGCGTTCTTAAAATAAAACCCGATTTAACAATAGAAAGATATAGTAAAGAAAATGGGATTCCTGAGATGGGTTTTAACAGAACTTATTTCATCAACAATAGTGTTTTAACTGCTACTTCAAATGGTATCTATCAATATAATGAAACAAAAAATACGTTTGAAAAATACAAAGGTTTTGGTGAAAAATATTTTGAGAGTAATGATCCAGTCTCCAGAATAGAATGTTTAAATAATAATGACTATTGGATTATACTTAAAGAAGATGGTAAAGAGTATGAAAGTGTAAATAATCTTAAAATTTCTCAGGATCGAATTGTAAGTATCATTGAAATACCTTTTAAAAGATTAATTAAAAATACGTTTAGTGACTTATCAAGTGATTGTGAAAATGGAGTGTGGTTAGCATCTTCTGAAGCAATCTTTAATTATAAAGAAGATTCTCAGGATGATTTTTCTAAATACTACAATAGTTTATTAAGAAATGTTACAATTGGCATCGATTCGGTTGTCTTTGGGGGTACTTATTTTAAAGATACAAGTGACTTAACAGTAAGTAAAATACAACCTAAAAATTTAAAAATTACAGTTCGTTATAACGACAGACCGTTTAACTTTTTTTATTCTACTCCTTATTTTCCAAATGAAGAAATACAATATAGCTATCGATTAGAAGGATTTGATGATAATTGGTCAAGATGGGAAAGTAAAGCAGAAAAAGAATATACAAACTTAAGTGGCGGAAAGTATACTTTTATGGTAAAAGCGAAAAATATTTATGGCATTGAAAGTGAAGAAGCATACTATGAGTTTGCAGTTAAGCCTCCATGGTATTTTTCAATACTTGCTTTTATTGTATATTTTATTTTAGCTATATTACTCATATATGTCATTGTTAAAATATATACTCGTAGACTTGAACTTGAAAAGATTCGCCTCGAACAAATTGTTAAAGAACGTACTGCTGAAGTTGTTCGTCAAAAAGAAGAAATAGAAGCTCAGCGAGACGAAATTGCAGAAAAAAATCAAAGTATTACAGATAGTATCGAGTATGCAAGTAGAATACAAAAAGCAATTTTACCATCGAATGAATATGCAGATGAAATTTTACCCGAACACTTTATTTTATTCCGCCCACGTGATATTGTAAGTGGTGATTTTTACTGGATGACAAAAAAAGATGAATTATTGGTTACCATTGCTGCCGATTGTACTGGTCATGGTGTGCCAGGTGCATTTATGAGTATGTTGGGTGTTTCCTTTTTAAATGAAATAGTGAACCGTCATGAAATTATTTCTGCAGGCGAAATTTTAACTCAACTTAGAACGGATGTTAAAAGAACCTTAGGACAAGAAGGTAAAGAAGGAGAAGCAAAAGACGGTATGGATATAGCCTTAACAATTGTAGATCTTAAAAATATGAAAATGCAATATGCAGGCGCCTATAATCCAATGTATTTGTACAGAAATAATGAACTGATTGAAATAAAGGCAGATAGGATGCCTATTGGTATATATGTTAAAGAAAAAGAGTCATTTACCAATAATGAAATAGAGCTTCAAAAAGGTGATGTTTATTATATTTTCTCCGATGGTTATCAGGATCAGTTTGGTGGTGAAGATGGAATGAAGTTTAAAACTAAAAACTTTAAGCAACTATTACTTGAAATACATCAAAAACCTATGGCTGAGCAGCGTGAGATATTAAATACTACAATTGATAACTGGCGTGGTATATGGGAACAAGTGGATGATATAATTGTCTTAGGTGTTAGAATATAATTTATGGGGGCTGCATTTCAGCCCTTACTTTTTTATTTAATCACGATTTTCTAAATCGTTAAAAAAATTACGATTTCATATTTTTTTTTATATATTTGCACTCGCAAATGAATCTGTAGCATAATGGATAGTGCACCTGACTACGGATCAGGAGGTTGGGGGTTCGAGTCCCTCCAGATTCGCTAAAAGCCACTTTTAAAAGTGGCTTTTTATTTTTTATTCTACCCTGCTTAATTAATTTATTATTTGCTTAATATTTAGTAAATTTGGTTATCTCTAACTAAAAATCAGATAATCATGAAAAAGTTCATTAAAAAATTTCTTAAAGGATTAGTAGTTTTCATTGGAATATTAATTATTGCTTTAATTGTAGTTCCAATGTTTTTCAAAGATGAAATACTAATAAAAGTTAAACAAGAAATTAATAAGAATGTAAATGCTAAGGTTGAGTTTAATGATTTTCGATTATCCCTGATAAAGTCTTTCCCTAATTTAAATATTGGTTTATATGAACTTTCAGTGATTGGGATAGATAAATTTCAGGATGATACTTTAATGTATTTTAATTCATTTAATGTGCAGGTTAACTTGTTTAGTGCGATTAAAAAGAACATTAAAGTAAAAGGGATTGTTTTAGACGAACCTTATATAAATGCGGTAGTATTAGCTGATAGCTCTGCGAACTGGGATATTGCAATTCCTGCGGAAACTGCGGATACAACAATTGTGCAGGAAGAACCTGCAAAAGAAGGTGATGAGTCTGAACCAATAGACTACCGGGTTGCTTTAAAGAAATTCCAGATTAAAGATGCGGTTATTAAATATACTGATGAGACATCAGGTATGGTTGCTTCATTGGAAAATCTGAATTTTTTGTTAAAGGGAGATTTTGGATTGGACAATTCTGATTTAAGTTTATCAACATCAATAGAAGCTGTAAATGTAAAATTGGGTTTAATCAGGTATTTAAAAGATACATATTTTGGTTTTGATGCTACAATTGGTGCCGATATGCAGAATATGAAATTTACCTTTAAAGATAATTTATTCTCAATTAATGACATTGCTTTAGGATTTGATGGTGTAGTTGAAATGCCTGGTAATGACATAAATATTGATTTAAGTTTTGGAACAAAAAAGACCAGTTTTAAGTCTCTTTTATCAATGGTTCCGGCTATATATCTTGAAGGTTTTGAAGAGCTTAAAACAGCTGGGAATTTGCAGTTAAAGGGTGATTTAAAAGGTACTCTTAATGACTCCTTAATGCCAAGTGCAACTATTAATCTAATTGTGGAAAATGCAATGTTTCAGTATCCCGATTTGCCTAAATCTGTAGATAATATAAATATTGATTTGGCAGTATTTTATGATGGTGTGGTGAATGATAATACAAAGATTGATTTAAACAAATTTCATATTGAGCTAGCCGGTAATCCATTTGATATGGATATGCATTTAAGAACACCTTTTAGTGATCCATTTATTAAAAGTGCTATCGATGGTCATATCGTTTTTAATACATTATCCGATGCTCTTCCTTTGGAAGATATGAATATGGATGGCGAATTTACTGCTGATATAGATATGGAAGGAAATATGTCATCAATCGAAAATGAGAATTATGAAGAGTTTAAAGCCTTAGGTAAATTGCAAATAAACAACTTTCTTTTATCGGGAGAAGCTTTACCTGTTGATGTAAAAATAATAGAATCCATATTTAACTTCTCATCTCAATATTTACAATTAGAATCTTTTATCTCGCAAATAGGAGAGAGCGATTTTAATTTGAATGGCACGATTGAAAATTATATTCCATACGCTTTAAGTGATGGTATTTTAAAAGGTGATTTTAATTTTTCATCATCAAAGTTAAATATTAATGAGTTTATGAGTGATTCAGACGAAAATGTTGTTGAAGATGCAGAAGAAGATCCTTTAGCTGATACCTCTGCATTGGGGGTAATTGAAGTGCCGGCTAATATTGATTTTAGATTAGTATCGCAGTTAGATCATATTATTTATGACCAAATGGATATTACTAATCTAAAAGGGACTTTTATAGTGAAAGATCAAAAGCTGATAATGGATAATCTAAATATGAACTTGCTGGATGGATACCTTGGAGTAAATGGAGAATATAATACTCAGAAAATAGAATCTCCATCAGTTCTTATGGGGCTGGATATAAGAGATATTGAAATAGAGTCTGCGTTAAATTCTTTTAGCATGTTGGAAACATTAGCACCAATACTTAAACATTGTAAAGGAAAAATATCTGTAAAATTTGATTATACCAGTTTAATTGATACTAGTATGAGTCCTGTACTTAATTCAATTGATGGCTATGGGAAATTAAAATCTGAAAGCATTCAGGTGATTGATTCCAAAACATTGAATCAGATTACAAGCTTAATAAAGAAGGGTGATGATCACAATAATGAATTTAAAGATGTTGATATAAGCTTTAAAGTTAAGGATGGAAGAATAAGTGTAGAGCCTTTTGATGTTACCACGGGTGATGTAAAAATGAATGTGAGTGGTTCTCATGGTATTGATCAAACATTGGATTATAATTTAAAAGTGGATGTGCCTCGCGAGTATTTTGGTTCTGCAGCCAATGCTGCATTGGAAAATATTATTAGCGAAGCCGCAAAAGTGGGAGTAAATGTAGATAATTCAGATCTAATTAAAGTAAAAGCTAAAGTTACAGGAACTTCAACCGATCCAAAGGTTTCATTAAACTATAAAGATGATTCTGGTGATGCGGATAAGGGTGTAAAAGAGCAACTTAAAGATAAAGCTGAAGATGAAGCACGAGCAGAGTTAGAAGCCCAAGCGCAAAAAGTGATTGATGAAGCTGAAGTAAAAGCAGAACAGTTAAGGCAGGAAGCACGTTTACAAGCTGATAAGATTATTAAAGAAGCAAATGAAGAAGCAGATAGGTTGGTTAAGAAAGCATCAAAGGAAGGTTATGTAGCAAAAATTGCTGCTGAAAAAACAGCCGATGAACTAAAAAAAGAAGCTAAGAAAAAGGCAGATAAACTGGTTGCGGAAGCCGATAAAAAAGCAGATGCATTAGTAGAAGAAGCAAATGCCAAAGCAGATAATATAAGAAAAACTAATGAATAAATTATACTGAACAAAAAAAAGAAACCCTTCCAATTTGGAAGGGTTTTTATATTTATAGAATTAAGATTAATATCTTTTTTCTTTAATTCTAGCTTTCTTACCAGTTAAGTTACGTAAGTAGAAAATTCTAGCTCTACGTACATGACCTCTTTTGTTTACTTCAATTTCTTCAATAAATGGAGAATTTAAAGGAAAAATTCTTTCAACACCAACACCACCTGACATTTTTCTTACTGTAAATGTTTCGTTTTGACCGCTTCCTTTTCTTTGAAGAACAACACCTCTATAATTCTGAACTCTCTCTTTACTTCCTTCTTTAATTTTATAGTGTACAGTCACTGTATCACCTGCTTTAAATTCAGGAAATTCATTTTTTACAGCGA
Source organism: uncultured Bacteroidales bacterium (assembly GCA_964587535.1). Taxonomy (GTDB): domain Bacteria; phylum Bacteroidota; class Bacteroidia; order Bacteroidales; family UBA12077; genus UBA12077. The sequence goes on along the minus strand of CAZPMA010000041.1, from coordinate 12,631 downwards.
ATTCATTTTCAACAACTTTTATTAAATCCATCCTGATATACTATTTAAATTTTTATGTATTCAATTTTAACAGAGCGCAATATTACAATTTTTTTTTCAGATTTAATAACTTTTTTATTAAAAAATACTGAATAAAATCTAAAAACACTCATTTCTTTGGATTGCAAATATCATATAATTTAGTGGAATTGCAAAGCAATCAAAACCTAAGTTTATAAATATTTTCTAATAATCAGCAAACCAATATCTTATAAAAAGGTTATTGAATGGCGAATAACATTAATTTCATTAGATTGATTAAATATTCTCAGGTAATTATTTTATGGGGAAAAATACTTGTGTTTCCCATTTGCTCTGATTAGATTCCTGTAAAGGATTTGTAATATAAATATCCCAATGACGCCCAATTTGTTCTAAATTATTTTCTTTCATATAATTACGGACATAATCGTGGGTCAACTTAACGGTTTTAAAATGTCCAAAATGTGACGCCATGATCACTTTTCCAGAAGGTATTTCAATAAACTTTACAATTTCATTGCCTTCATATTTTTTTTCTGTTGGAAAACCAAATTCAAAAACTATATTTGAATACGTAGAATCAACATCCAGATAATATGTAAAAGGAAACCCTGAAGGTTTTATATGGTTTTCTTTAAAATAGGTGTTTAATGTAGTATAATTATTAAGCATTGATCCTACAATTCTATTTAGTGAGCTATATTTTTCAACCGAAAGTCCGATTAAACCATCGAAATTAATAATTGCTATGTCACCCGACCTTCCTAAGTAATCAGGAAGTCGTTCTACAATATTTTTAAAATTAATTAATCCTTCTTCAAATTGTTTTTCCAGATCTTTCACTAAAAAGAAGCCAAGCCATTTTTCAATAGGATAAGAAAGTTTTCCTTCGATTTCCCAATTTACAATAACACCTTCCTTGGTTGGATTAAATGTCCAGGACAAATTAGAGCTTGTTTCTTTAGGTGATGACACTTCAATTACTGATTTTATTAAAGAATCAGGTACAAACTCTAATATGGTAAGTTTGCCTTTTCCAATTGTAGCACTATTCCATGTATATCCTGAGCCTATGATATCTTCATTAAAGTATACTTTAATTTCTGCATCAGGGTCCATTTTTATTAATGGGTCCCATTTTTCAATCAATCCCATATCTGTGGATGCCTGAAAAACGATTTCAACAGGTTTTTCTATAAATATTTTCTTATTGATTTTATAAGTGGAAGATAAGAATAGCGGAATAATTAAAAACAGAGATATTAATAGAATTATAAATATTGTTATCCACTTAATAAACTTCATATGGGTTAAATATGTTTATTTCAAATTTAATCATAAAATAAACAAAAATCTAATGTATAAAATAAAAAAGAATCCCATACGGGATTCTTTTTTATTTAATTTGTGGTTTATTATTTTTTAGTGTCCTGCTTCACCTTTTACTTTAAATTTATCTCCGGTTTCTTCAATAATTAGTTTATACCATTCTTCTCCGTAACCAGGATATTCAACCTTTGGAGTAATATATGCATCTCCTTCTGGTACCGGACGAGCTTCCTTAACATTTCCATCCATATATTTCGTAAATAAATAAGCATATAGTTTTTTCCAACATTTTACTGTTTTGTTACCTTGACTTATTGAGTAATCAGTAATAAATCGAATAGCAGCATTTGGATTGTTTTTATACATTTCTTCTGCAGCTTTATCAATTCCTTTTATTTCTTCTACAAAGCCTAATTCAAGTTTATCCTGGATTTTTTGAATCTCTGGTATCATCGCAGAATAACGAGTATATGCAAAGTTAGAAACCTGGTTAAATACCCAGAATGCTGAATTGTCGCTGAATTCCATGATTGAACCATTGCCAACCGCATATGTTTCAGGAACTTCAGTCATGCCGCAATACATTGGACTATAAACTGTTGAGTATGTATCATCAACACCGAACCAAATAATTCCACCAATCGGATCAGGTAACCAGTTACGACTTTGCGTAACAAATGAAAAACCTGTTTGTTGAGTAGAAATAGCTCTTTCGTTGAAATAGGTTTCTCCTTCTACTTCCCAGTATAATGGTCTCCAACGTACAATATTATGATATGGTCCTGCACCAACATCTTTTGTCATATCCATAGGAGTATCTTGATAATAATCTCTCATCATTCCCATTACGTCGCGTACTGTTAATTTTTTATCTGGTTTAACCCATAATGGCATTCTGTTTTCAAGATTTTCACCCATTGCATAATCTTCGTATTGTTCCATGCCTGAAGTAACCTTGTTGAAACCTGCATATACACGAGCTTCGCAAAAACGAGCACCACCAAAATCAAGAGGAGCATAAACATCCGAGAAGCTGAAATCTTTTTTCTTTCCATCGTAATATCCCATTTCTACTGCGAAATCATATACATCCGGGGCGTGATATGTGGTTTGGTTAGGATCATTAAAGTTATTTTCTTTTTGGAAAGGGAAAGTTGTAATACGAGCATGGTTAGCATGTCCAGAGATATATCCGTCTGGAATTTGTTGAGCAACCCAAACAGCACCGGTAATACCAGGACCTTTACCAATTAATTCCATAATCCATACTTCATTTGGATCTGAAATAGAAAATGATTCACCAGAACTATAGTAACCATATTTTTTAACAAGATCAGTCATCACTTTAATTGCTTCACGAGCGGTTCTTGATCTTTGCAATGCTATGTATATTAAACTACCATAATCAATAATTCCGGTTGTATCAACTAATTCCGAGCGGCCACCATACGTTGTTTCACCAATGGCAACCTGGTACTCATTAATGTTACCAACAACGTTGTAAGTATGTTCAACCTGTTCAATCTCGCCTAAATATTCACCAGTATCCCATTCGTAAACCTTTAACATAGTGCCTGCTGGATAATCAGCTGCAGGCCAATGGTATAATTCACCATAAAGAACGTGCGAATCAGCTGCATACGTAATCATGGTTGATCCATCTGCACTGGCACCTTTTGTGATTAGAAAGTTTGTACAAGCAAATGATGTTTGCACAAATACAATCGTTAAGAGTGTTAATGTTAGTGTTAATAGAGTTTTTTTCATAGTTAATTATTATTTTAATTTATTTAATTTTAATTGTGATTTTGACAAAAATAGAAAAATTATTTAATGTTCAAAGACCAAACACCAAACACCAATTATCAAATACCAAATGTCATAGAACAAATTATTATGAAATATGAACCTTTGTTTTTGAAACAATGATCTTTGAAAACTGGTTTTTGACATTTGAAGTTTGTTATTTGTTATTTGCTATTTGAAAAACCTACATCATTAATTCAACAATTTTTGCTCTGTCTTCATCATTAAATATATGAACCATACCATTTATTTTAGTATTGATCATTTGTTTTGTGATTTCTTTTTGTTTTTCTTTTCCAATTCCAATGTCTGAAAGTTTTACAGGGCATTCAATTGATTTAAAGAATTTTTCCAGTTCAGAAATTGTTTCATCTATAGAATTTACACCAAACAAATCATTACCTAACTTAAAAATTCTTTCAGGTATTCTGTCTTTCTGAATTTTTAACCACGCAGGGTAAGCAATAGTAAGTGTAGCACCGTGCGGAGTATCAAACAAATAAGATATATTATGTCCTATATCGTGAACACCCCAATCGCCACCTTTTCGTCCATGACTTGTCATTCCATTTAAGGCAGTAGTTGCAGCCCACATTATTTTTGCTCTGTATTCATAACTTTCCGGATTTTCCAATACAGGCTTAGCATATTGCATAGCTTCCTTGATAATTGCAACAACAAAACGATCTGAAAGTGTTGCATCACCTTCACCAAAATATGCTTCCAGGGCATGTGCAATCAGGTCTGCAATACCATATGCTGTATAATTTCTTGGAACACTATAAGTAAATTCAGGGTCCAGAAACGAATGTTTAGGGTAGTTTAGGCTGGAAACATATCCGATTTTTTCATTCGTTTTATGATTCTGCAAAACTGCTGCTCCATTCATTTCAGTACCTGTTGCTGCAAGTGTTAAAACGGCTATCAGTGGAATTGTTTTTGTTGGTTTAACCTTATATTTCATTATAGCCCATGGATCTGTATTGTTGGCAATTGACAATGCTGTTATTTTTGCCGAATCAATGACACTACCACCGCCAACAGCTACAATTACATCAATATGGTCTAGTTTGCCTATTTGTGCTGCTTCTGAAACATCATCTACCAATGGGTTGGATTTAATGCCAGAGTATTCGAATATCTCAACACCAGCTGATTTTAGCTGTTTAACAACTGTATCATAAATTCCGTTTTGTTGAATCGAGCCTTTACCATAAAGTAATAATACTTTTTTACCATATTCCAGAACTGTTTCTCCTAAGGTGTCTGTTACTCCTTTACCAAAGTGTAGTTTTGTTGGATTATAAGCTGTAAAATTTTCCATGGATAAAAATGTTTAAGTTAGATTACAAATTTATTTATTAATCCTTGTTTACATAGACAAAAATATGCCTAAATAGTTTAAGCTTTTTTAAAAATAGTATATTTGCAGGCATTAAATAATCAAATACATGAATTTTTTTACTTCCATATTGTTTTTTATTATGGTTTTTATGATGGCTGTAATGCCATTTTTTTTGATGTATTTATTTTCTGACCTTTTGGCCTTTTTGCTTTACAAAGTTTTTAAATACAGGAAGGGTTTAATCATAAAAAATATTAATTCTGTTTTTATTGATAAATCGGATGAACAAAAAAAGTTGATCATAAAAAATACATATAAAAATTTAACAGATAATATTTTAGAAGGTATAAAAGCTTTTTCAATGTCCAAAAGACAAATTGTGAAAAGGCATAAGATTTTAAATAAAGATCTTATGGAGAATTTTTACAATCAAGGCAGGAGTGTTATTGCTGTTACCGGTCATTACAATAATTGGGAGTGGGGGAGTTTATCTGCAAGTTTACAAAGCAATTACAATGTTGTGGCACTTTATAAACCTTTAAATAACAAACTGATCGATTCGTTTATTAGAAAAAGCAGGCAAAAGTGCGGAACAGTTCTTGCTCCAATTAATAAAACATCAATTACATTTGATACTTACAAAAGCTTGCCTACTGCTTTTTTAATGGCTGCAGATCAAAGTCCTGGTAAAAAATATAAGAAAAGTGCTTTCTGGATTGACTTCTTAGGAAGAGATACTGCTTTTTTACATGGACCGGAAAAGTATGCCATAGCAAATAATTATCCCGTGGTATATGTTGATGTGCAAAGAGTAAAACGTGGTTTTTATGAAATTGAGCTTTCAGTATTGTCTGAAAAACCTTTGGAAACAAAAGACGGTGAAATAACAAGCTTATTTGCAAAAAAACTGGAATCAATAATAAAACAAGAACCATCAAACTGGTTATGGTCACATAATCGCTGGAAGCTAAAACGTAAGATATAACTCGTTAATCTGATCCATAAATTGTTTTTCAACAAATTTTCTTTTTATTTTTAACGTGTTTGTCATCGTTTTACTTTCGATGTTAAAAGCTTCTTCAAGAAGGATAAATGCGACAACTTTTTCATATGAAGTTAATACTTCTTGTTCCTTGTCAATTTCCGATCGAATGAAATTATATATCACTTGATTTTTTATTATTTCTTTTTTATTGTCAAAATCAAGGTTTTGCTTATCAATCATTTCTTTAAGATTTTGGAAAGAAGGAACAATTAATGCTGTGATAAACTTTCTGTTATCACCAATAACAACAATTTGTTCAATGTATTTATTATTTCCAATAAGAAGCTCCAGTTTTTGCGGAGATACGTATTTCCCACCCGAAGTTTTAATAAGATCTTTAATGCGATCTGTCATTGCCAGATATTCATCATCTACAATATAACCTTCATCACCAGTATGATACCAGCCATCTTTTAAGACTTTTGCCGTTTCATCGGGTTTATTATAGTATTCTTTGAATACAGTGTTTGCTTTCACAAGAATTTCATTATTATCACCAATTTTCACCTGGGTTTCTGGCATAATACTTCCACAATAATCAAAATTGTAGATATCACTGCGGAAACAAGATACGGTTGCTGTTGTTTCGGTAGCTCCATATCCATAGTTGACAAATAATCCGGTAGCATGAAAAAATCGAAGCAGTTTATTGTCCATGGCAGCTCCGGCACATGGCATTACTTTCATTTTACCACCAAAAATATTTCTAAGTTTTGATAATACTAACTTATCAGCAAGCTTGTGTTTACGCTGTAATTGAGCAGGTATTTTACTGGCATCTTTCTGATATTCAATATATTTATGTCCAATTTTTATTGACCAGTTAAATATTTTCTGTTTGAATTTTGGCCAATGTTTAAACTCTTCCTGAATACCATCATAGGTTTTTTCAAAAAAGCGCGGCACGGTGCACATTAATGTTGGTTTAACCTTTGGAAGTTCATCAATAACAGTTCGTGGATTTTCAAGAAATACATTTGTTGCACCACAATATATTAAAAATAGGGTCCAGGTTCTTTCAAACACATGACTTAAAGGTAAAAAGCATAATGATGTTTCCTGATCGCTGATTTGTAGTCGTTCAAAATTAATCTTAAAGGCCGACATAAAATTGTCATGGCCAAGCACTACTCCTTTAGGTTCGCCAGTTGTTCCCGATGTATAAATAATGGTAGCAATATCATCACTTTTGTATTCCTTGTTTATTTGATCTAATTTTTCATCAAGACTATTATTATCAGATAATTGAAGAAAGTCATCCCAGGCAATAAATCGATGATCTTTTTCAGGTAAGTCTCCTTCAAATACTACAATTCTTTCAATGGTATTGCAATGATCTAATAACCATAAGGCCTTCTCAATTTGTTCGTCATTTCCGACAAATATCAGCTTCATTTTTGTTTCATCTGCAATGTATTTTATTTCCTGAGTAGATGCAGTGGCATAAAATGGAACAACAATTGCTCTAATACCTAGAATTCCCAAATCGCTAATTGTCCATTCAGGCCTGTTGTTACTTAATATTCCAATTTTATCATTAAAACTAAAACCCAGATGCAAAAGAGATTTTGAAACTTTATTTACTGTTTCATTTAATTGAATCCATGAAATTGACTCATAGGTCTTAGTTGATTTGTCTTTGTATTTAAAAATTGTGCGATTAGTGTACTTCGATACACGATCTTTCAAAACTTGATTAATGTGATGCATTATTTAGTGATTCGGTGAATATTCAATTGAAATGAAAAATAATACTTTTTTATTAATATTAATATGATAATAAGTAAATATTATTGTAAAAGATTTTTAGACCCGATGGATTGTTCCGCCTGAAGAATCTCTTTTTGCCCCTGTTACTGAGCATAAGCAGTTTATTTTATTTTCGAATCTTAGTAAACCCAATAAAGCAAAAATAAGAGCTTCTTTATATTCAATAATCTCTTTTGAAGGAATTAATATTTCTGCATCAGCTTTTTCTTTGATTAAATCAATTAAAAAAGTGTTTAAGGCACCACCACCGCTTATTAAAATGCCGGCGTTTTTTTGTTTTAATACTTTTGATATTTGATGCGCGATATGTTCGTACGTGGTTCTTAATTTATCTTTAACAGACATGGTATATTTGTCCAGAATCGGAACAAAATTTTTATCCAGCCATTCTTTGCCTAACGATTTTGGATATGGTTTTTTGTAAAAATCTAAATCATTTAGCTCAGATAAAAGTTTAGTGTTAATATTTCCCTGCTTCCCTAATACTCCATTTTTATCAAAAGGAAAGCCTTCTTCTTGAGAAAGTTGATTTAAGATAATATTAACCGGGCAAATATCGAATGCAATTCTTTGATTGTTTTTTTCAAATGAAATATTCGAAAATCCCCCAAGATTAAGACAATAATCATAATTTCCAAACAATAATTTGTCTCCGATAGGAACCAAAGGAGCACCCTGGCCACCTAATGTTACATCCAATGATCGAAAATCGGATACTGTTGTTGTTTTTGTTATGGATGAAATAGTTGATCCATTGCCTATTTGTAATGTATATTGTTTTTCCGGTTGGTGAAAAATAGTATGCCCATGCGAAGCTATAAGATCAACAGTATGATTGTTACTTTGTATAAATTCAAGAACAGTATTACCAATAAATTCTCCATATTCTTTATCTAGTTCTTTCAGAGTGCTTGTTGATAGTGATTGGGCAGTGCGAAGTTTTTTTATCCAATATTCGGGATAGGGAATGGTAGTGGCTTGTATTATTTTATATTCCCAGTCCAAACCATACTGAAAATGGCATAAAGCAATGTCAAGACCATCCAAAGATGTTCCCGACATGACACCAATTACCTTTTTTGATAACATTATTTAGTATAGAAATCTTGAATACAGTTATGAATTGCCCTGTCGAGCATTAAAAATAGATTATCTTGTTGTTGATTTTCTGCAGGTTCAATAGCCATTATTGTATTATCAAAACCTTTTAAAAAATATTCGTTAATTGATAATGGATATTTTGCAGTAGTTGTCCCTATCCATTTATCTACAGGAATCATTCCCTGGTTATTAAATATAGTAATTTCAAGTGTCATTTCCGGAAATAGTACAGGATCTTCTTTCCCTTCAAACATTTCTGGATTTTCTTCTCTTTTATCTTTTGTCAATGATTTTATGGAAACATCAACTTTAAAATAAAATTTTGAACCACCTTTGCGCAGCGCTTCCCGAATTGTTGTTTTTGGATAACCGTAATCATCGTATTTAACTTCACGCATGAAGGTATTTACCGGTAAAATTTCTATTTCCAACTCATTTTCAAGTTTATCTTTTAAGGTGTAGTAAATAGTATGTTCTAAAATGGCTCTTAATTTATCGTTTCCCGGATCGTTATACGTTTTAATATTTTCTATAAAAGAATTTAATCCTGATATTTCTTCAGCAAAATCTTTTGAAATAGCAAGATCATAGCTTATTAATGAAAACTGTTTGTTTCTTATATTTTGTGAAAACAAGCTTACTGCGAAAAATAACACTAATACAGTAATAAGTCCTTTTTTAATACTCATAATTCAGGTTTTTGTTAATGTAATTTATTGAACTATTGTACAAAGTTAAATATAATAACTCTACTTTTAGTTTTTCTAATCAATAAATTATCAAATATCATTCCAATAATAAAGTCTTAACTCTTAGCATCTTTGAATTGATAAGGAAAATTAACCATATGGTTAATTGAAAGATACAGAAAATCAATACAATAGAAATTCAAATTAAATTTAAATTGACTTTTTCTTGGAAGTAATATCCAAAAATACCTATCTTTGACCAGATGGTTAAATTAAATGGTTAAATCATTTAGTTAATATATAGCTCTATGACAGAAAAAGACATGAATACTGAAGAAAAAATTTTGCATGCTGCACGCGATGTTTTTCAGAAAAAGGGAATGACAGGTGCAAGAATGCAGGAGATTGCAGATAAAGCCGGAATAAACAAGGCTTTATTACACTACTATTATCGTACAAAGGAAAAATTGTTTGAAAAGGTTTTTGAAATTGCTTTTTCGCTTTTCATTCCCAAAGCAAAGGAGATGATGAGTTCTGACAAACCTGTTTTTGATAAGATCGAATTTTTTGTCGATAATTATTTAGAACTATTGCGAAAGCATCCTTATATCCCAGGTTTTATTATTAGTGAGTTGAACAGAAATCCGGATATCCTTGTGAAATTAATTGAAATGAATATTCAAATCAAGCAGAATAATATTATAGAACTACTGGATCTTCAAATAAAAAAGGAAGTAGATGCAGGAATACTTAAACCGATTAGTGCCAGAAATTTAATGGTAAATGTAATTAGTATGTGTATTTTTCCTATAGTTGCAAGGCCCATATTACAAGGAATTCTATTCGATACGAATAAAAAAGAATATGACCAATTCTTAAAACAAAGAAAAGATTTTGTGAAAGAATATTTAATTAATTCAATAAAAGCATAGCCTAATGAGAAAGATTGTTTTAATATTCGTGTTAATAGCAAATGTAAGTTTTGCTCAGGATAATAAAGTTACTTTAGTTGAGTGCCATGAAAGTATGATGAAAAATTATCCTTTAGCTGATCAAAGTGTTATTTATCAGAATATATCTGATTTAAAGGATATGAGTTTAATAACAGGATGGTTGCCTAATCCGGAGTTAAAGGCTCAGGCCACTTATCAGTCGGATGTGTTGGCATTTGATTTAGACATTAACTTTCCAATTGACATTGAAATACCGGAGATCCAAAAAGATCAGTATAAAGCTACAGTAGATATTAACCAGATGATTTATGACTGGGGAAGGATAAAAGCAGCAAGAAAGCTGGAGAATGCCAACCTAAATGTAAATCAACAGAATGTGCAGGTTGAGTTAAATAAATTGAAGGATCAGGTGAATAAATTTTATTTTGCTGTGATGATTCTTCAAAAAAATAATGATTTAATGAATGTATTTTTAGAAGAGCTTCAAAATAAAGAGAAATCTGTTGAATCTGCTGTGAAAAACGGGGTATTGCTAAAATCTGATTTAAGTGCATTAAAAGCTGAAATTATAAAAGTAAAACAAAGTATTCGAGAGATTCAGAATCAGCAGGATGCTACCATTGAAGTGTTAGCTGAAATAACTGGCTTGGAATTAGATTCGAATATACAATTTGAAATTCCACAATATAACATTGAAGAATCAAATGAAATTGTAAGACCTGAACTTACTCTTTTTGATTTGCAGAAAGATAAATTAGGTGCTTCGTCGAAACTAATAAACAAACAAAACAGGCCAACAGTTTTTGGTTTTGCACAATTGGGTTATGGTAATCCCGGATTAAATATGATGAACGACGCATTTGATTCGTATTATTATGTAGGATTGGGAGTAAGCTGGAAATTTTGGGATTGGAACAAAACAAAACGCGAAAAACAAATTATTTCATTAAATCAGGATTTGCTTAATACACAAAAAAATACATTTACCACACAGATTGACATGGGTTTAAAAAGTGAAAAAGCCAAAATAAAATCTTACGAAGAAGCAATACAGTCCGACATTGAGATTATCGAATTGCGCGAAGAAGTGTCGGAAAGTGCACGTTCAAAACTCGATAATGGCGTAATCACATCAACTGATTATATCACTGAAGTGAGTAAGGAAACTCAAGCTAAATTAAGTTTTGAAACGCATAAGATTCAGCTTATACAGGCTAAAGTAAATTACTTATATATGAAAGGGGATATTTGATAAATATCAAGTAGAGATTTAAGATAAAAGAAGAAACTAGGATATTATAAATAAACTTTGTCACATCCAAAGGATTTACAAACGTTTAAAAACTAAAAAAATACATAATTATGAAGAAGATATATTTATTAGCAATTCCATTAATTTTTACTGCATGTAATAACAGCGAAAATGGTTCTGATGCATATGGAAATTTTGAAGCAAAAGAAGTAATTGTAAGTGCCGAAGCGCAAGGAAAGATTCTTCAATTTAATATCGAAGAAGGAGAAACCTTAAAAGAAGGTACATATGTTGGTTGTATTGATACCATTCCTGTATCCATTCAAAGAGAGCAATTAATGGCTCAAAAACAGGCAATTGCATCGAAATTAACAAATATAAAAGCACAAATTGAAGTTCAGGAAAAGCAAAAAGCGGTGCTTGAAACCGAGCTAAAAAGAGTAGAGCAGCTTTATAATGATAATGCAGCAACAAAGCAGCAATTCGATGATGTGAAAGGAAAATATGATGTGCTTTCGAAGCAGATAGACGCTACAAAAACACAGATCAACTCGGTAAATCGTGAAATTGATGTTGTAAATAAGCAGGTTAAATTATTAAATGAGCAAATAAGCCGTGCTAAGATCATTAATCCAATTAATGGAACAGTGTTGGAAAAATACCTTGAAGCAAATGAAATAGCAGTAATGGGTAAAGCTTTGTATAAAATTGCCCGATTAGATGAGATCGAATTACGTGTTTATGTAAGTGGATCGCAACTACCTGCAATAAAGATTGGTCAGAAAGTAAAAGTATTTATCGATAAAGATGCTGAAGTTAACCAGGAATATGAAGGAGAAGTATTCTGGATTTCTGATCAGGCTGAGTTTACACCTAAAATCATTCAAACAAAAGAAGAAAGGGTAAATATGGTTTATGCTATTAAAGTAAGAGTTAAAAACGATGGTAACATTAAAATAGGCATGCCGGGTGAAGTTGTTTTCAATTAACAATGATCAGTGTTCAATTAACAATTAGAGATTTTGGGAGCAGATGAAAGTAAAATGGTTAAATGGTTAAATGGTTAAATGGTTAGATGGTGATATAGTAAAACTTTGAAACGTCCGAAGGATTAACAAACCTTAAAAAAGAAAAAGAACTTAGCGCCTTTGCGTCTTCGCGAGATATAAAATAAAAAGTAATGATAAAACAAACAGAACATATAATTCAAGTTAAAAACCTGAAAAAGAACTACGAAAAATTAGAAGCAGTAAAAGGAGTAAGTTTTTCGGTTCCCAAAGGCGAATTATTTGGATTAATTGGTCCGGATGGTGCAGGAAA
>CAZPMA010000040.1:0-26635 GCA_964587535.1 uncultured Bacteroidales bacterium | reverse complement strand
CTCCTGTTCCCGATGATACATACTGAAACGCAATAGAAACATTGCTACCCGAAATAGATGATAAATCAACATTTCCTGAGCCAGTCCATGTTTGTGAGTTTTCTGCTGGAAAACTATAAGATAATTCTGTCCATATATAACTTTCGGGATTTCCGCTTCCAGGGTAATTTAAGGAATATTTCACTTTAACTTCCGGATTAGTAATTCCGTCATCTGCATATTGTGTCCACAAATCAAAATTCAAGGTAATGCTTGAATAATCCAAAAAATCCATTGCCGGAGAAATAAGCCAGTCATTCGAAGCTACATCTCCCCCGTAAGCGTTAACGGACATTGCCTGATTATAACATACCCAGTTCTCGTCACTTGCTACCGAATAATTTATCCAGTTTGCTGCAGGACAGGTGGTAAAATCTTCGTTAAGAATATTTATTTCGCTATTCACTTCACCGCTAAGGCTAACATTAATGTTTGAAGCAGAACCGTTGTCGGAAACTGTAATTAATTCATTATATGTTCCATTGGATAATCCTGCTTTTAAACGTACATAAACTGTAGTTGATGAAAGTGTAGGTGCTGTATATGAAATATCAAAGCTTGAAGTAAAAGTTGAGTTGTTGGCAGAAACTTCGTAGTTTGAAGGAGCTGTAATGCTTATCTTACTTCCATCGAGATTTGAACCTGAAATACTAAAGCTTTGACTGGTTGACGGGCCATTTCCAGGAATATATGAAAATCCTGACAAAGAACCTGTAGATGATGACAAGGTTGGATTTGTGCTTGATTCACCTAACCATATGGTAGCATTTGTGATAAAAACACCATCGTCGCCGGTAGCATCTCCGGCATCTAAAGGTTGAGACCACCCGGGATAGGTGTGAGAATCATCGTGGGCTGTTTCATCTTCAGAAACAGAACTGTCGCCAACTCCAACAACTCGTCCATTGCCATAGTTTGCACAAACTGCCATAACTCCTGTATTACCGGTGGTTGAATAGCCATCGTAATAAACTAATCCAACAACTGTTGAATTTGCAGTTTTATCGATAGTAAAGGTGCCACCATTGTAAAAAGCGATACCGTCCACATCGCCTGCCGGACCATGAAGAATTGTATTCGTTGGTAAATTGGCTATATTGGTTGCCGGGTCTTTGCTTACATTGCTACCAGCATCTAAAGTAAAACCAAACGGATTGCTATAAGAAGAGAAAAAATCGTTCCACACTTCCAGAGCATCCCAACCATCGCCATCCCTGTCGGCAATTGCATGGTCGGCTACAATAAATAAGCCACCCCCATTTTGAACAAAATCTATCATTGCTTGTTTTTCTGCACTCGAGAAAGGATTATTAGGCTCGCATACCACAAAAATATCATAGTTTGATAAATCCTGTGAATTGGATGAATTATTGTAAGTAATCGACCCGCTGCCTGGTAATGTTTCGACATAATATCCGCGTTTTACCATTTCAACACCCCAGCTTGAAAGTGCGCCCTGCCAATAATCTTCAGTTGTTGATCCGGAAATTAATGATTGTGCCGGACTTGGAATTGGTTGATTGTCGTCTATTATCCAATCGGCATTACCTGCTGTTTCGCTTTTAGTATTGTCAAAAAGTATTTTCTTTTGTGCAAAACTTGATAAAACAAGCATTACCAGTACAATTATTAAAAAAGTTTTTTTCATCTATAAATTATTTATCAAAAAAGATGGTCTAATACAAGGGAGATTTAGTATACGCTTTATCCTCTGTTATTTTATCAACAATTACTATAATATTCCTTATGTTTTTAATTGATAGCTCTTTTCAGCTATGCAAAAATAACATTTAATATAAAAATATCAAACATGACAATTTGTATAGAAGTTTGCTTGAAAACTAATTGTCAGAACACTAAACAAACATAGAATATTGCTTCAACTTAAATGCTGGCTGTTTCTTTTTATTCGGCCCTTACAATTGTTTTTGATACAGATTCATTTCCGGCAATAATTCTTATATGATATATTCCCAGCTGATCTCCGAGTTCATAAGAATTAACTGTTTCGGTATATATCCCCGCTTTTTGATTTGTTCTTTTTACAAAAGCTATTTTCTTGCCAGAATTATCATAAATTTCAATAATAACATCTGAGTCTTTTGAAATTGTATAATCAACCTTAAACTCACTTTTAAATGGATTAGGATAAACGACAGCTTGAATGTTTTGTGAGATTATTGTTTTGCTTTCGGCCTTAGGCATTATGTTTTCTGCCTTTGCAAAATAAGCAGTTCGTGTAGTTTTTATTCCTTCTGAAGTATTATTCTGGATTATTGTAAGTAAAGGATAACGAATATCTTCTGAATACCATTTGTACGAGATTACCTGACAGTCACATGCCTGATTATTATAACATTGCTCTTTCACCGTTTTTATGCGAATAACGTTCGAATAAATTATATTACCAGGAAGAATTAAAGTACCATAAGCATCAACTTCAAGTGAATATGTTCCTGTAAAACTTGTTGAGTAATTATTATCCCCTTCGATCGTGCCTGAAAAATCACCTGAATATGTATCGCCATAATTGAAAGGAAAAACCATCTTAACAAAAGGTTTATCATACCTAGTAATAGTATTGTTTGGAGTTACCGTTCCGTATTGTTCCACAATTCCATCTGAAACATTAAAGTAAAACATATTTCCATACTCTTCTAATACCGCATTTGCTTCGGGTATTTCCATCGCTTTTTCGGTACCAAATGCACTATACATATAACTTGTTAAATCCGATTTTTTATTTAGCGCTCTAAAATCCCAGGTAATATTCTGCCCACCAACTCCTGGTCCAACATTGTTAGTAATAATAAAATAATGCTCGTCGCCAGTTCTGAGCACATGCGTACTGCTTCGCATTAAAAATTGCGCTTGTAATCCAAAAGCAAATAAACTTAAGTAAATAATAGCATAGATTTTTTTCATATTGCCAGCTTATTAGATGTTTAGGGATTGTTAATTTACAAAATATAATATCATTTGTAAAGACATTTTAGCATAAATGGATAATAATTTAAAAATTTGTATTTTTAATACTTTAATCAACCTTATTGTAAACAACACTCTTAATTTTCATAATGTTTTTTGAAAAAGGATTTATGTATCATATTTATAATCAAGGAAACAATAAAAGAAAAATATTTTTTAATGATTATAATTATCTGTTTTTTCTAGAAAAGATCAAAACCTATGTACTGCCGTATGCGGATATTTTTGCATATTGCCTAATGCCAAATCATTTTCATTTAATGATTTATATTCGTGAAACAGAATTAGACATAAATTCACTGGGTGACTCCAACTGTTCACGGGGCAGCAATTCACTGGGTGACTCGGAGTCACCCAGTGAATTGCTTAATCTAGGCCAAAAAAAAAGAACTATAAATGATTCTATTGCCATTATGTTACGATCATATACCAGAGCTATCAATAAGCAGGAAGGTTTTTCGGGATCGTTGTTTAGAAATAAAACCAAAGCAGAATGCATTAATTGTATTCAGGATATAAAACCTTCATATATTACAAAAGATGGTATTACGAAAATTAGTGTAGATAATCCTGGAAAAGGATACCCACAAATATGTTTTAATTATATTCATCAGAATCCTGTTAAAGCAGGTTTAGTTAACATTGCAACAAAGTGGGAGTTTTCATCAGCAAAAGACTATTCTGATTTAAAGAATAAATCATTTGTAAATAAAGAGTTATGTCAAGAGTTAGTATTCACTGGGTGACTCGGAGTCACCCAGTGAATACACTCGGAGTCACCCAGTGAATAGCTGGAAAAAAGACTTTATGAAAATATCAAAATCACAAATACTAACATTCTTATTTATCATAATAATACCGATTGGATTTTATACCAAATTCTATTCAGGATTTGGTCACGAATGGGTGAATAATAAACTAGGTGGTGTTTTTTATGAAATATTCTGGTGTTGGTTGTTTTTTATTATACTGCCCAAAATAGCTCCAGTTAAAATAGCTCTGTGGGTTTTTATAATTACCTGTGCATTAGAATTCACCCAGTTATTAAACAACTCTTTTCTTGAAATTATTCGTGATAACTTTATAGGACAAACAATTTTTGGAAATTCTTTTTCGTGGGCCGATTTCCCTTATTACATAATAGGTTCAATCATTGGTTTTTTAGTATTAGAACGAGTAAACAATATACAATGAAGGAATCAGAGATTGTTATATTTGACGATATTCCATCGCAGGTTTATTATTCGATAATAAAGGATGCTGTGATGTATGCAATAATTTCCTTGCCTTTTACGGTTAACCGGATGAGTATTAAAAGTCTGGATACCAGAATAGAAAATATTGCAAAAGGAAAAATTGCCGAAAAACTTTTTAAATACTATTGTGAGATAAATTCTATTCCAGCTGATTTTAAATCAACTACAACCCCATTTTACAAAGTTGATAAGCGGGATTTTATTCTGAATGGATATGAATGGGATATTAAGAATAACTTTATTCATCATGATGGTAACATGCTTGAAGATTTTAAATATAAAGATTTACCTGCATTAATACCATTTCGACATGATAAAGATCAGTGGGCGAAACGGGGAAAAACATATTTTAAAGAAACAAAAGGAGTCAGGTTTTTATTTACTTTTATAAAAGCTACAGATAAAAACTCCCGAAAACAATTTATTGAAATAAATTTGAGCAAGGATCAACAAGATTTTTTATGGAATCTGATTGAAAAATACAGTGGAAAAGAATTTACCGAAGAACCATTTAAACCTGATTGGTTTTGGAGTAAAATGAAAGAATATAAAAACGAAACACTTTCACTGGAAATTAACGATTTGCCTAATTTAGTAATAACGGGTTATGCCGATTCTGAAATGTTTGATCAGTTTAAATTAACTAATACGGGCACAGATCAAAGTTTCATTAATTATATTGAACCCCAATGGTACCAGGTTATTAAAAGAAATGATCTGCTATTATTAAAATTCATGAATGGAACCATCTGGACCCGGATACCTAATGCTACCTTGCCGGTTTCGAAATTGAAAGCATTTATAGAATAACAAATTATCGGTAGAATTATTTGTCATGCTGTCCCGATAATTATCGGGATTTCGAAGTATGTATAGTAAAGTATATTCCCATTCATCCTTCTACAAGCTCAGGATGACTATACTAATTACTAAAAAGGTTTTTGAAAGTTCAGGCAATACTGGTGAAAAGTGTTGCTAACAAAAGTATTTCCATAACCATACGGAGCAATTGAAATATCATCTTGTAACCAGAAAGTTTCCGGTAATAAAATTAGTTTTTCTTGTAATTTTAGCGAAAGATCCCATGCAAAAGGATAATTACTGCCTTTCTTTTTAATGTTTTTTACAACAATTGTAAGATAACCGCCAGGCTTAAGTAAGCCGATTAGGTTAAAATATATTTCCAAAAGATTATTTAAAAAATCGCTGTAATCACTCATGTTTCCAAGATCTTCCTTATTGTCGGAATAATTTACCTGTAAACCTTTTTTTATTCTTTTTGCCTGATTTTCGGCACCTTTCATGTTAAGCATATCCCAATATGGGGGCGACGTAATTATATAATCAATCTGTGGAAAATCCGTCGGCGATATTTTACGTGCATCCTGACATAGAATCTTAAATTCAGAAGATGATGAGTTTTCTGAAAGATTTTTTTTACACCGTTCATTAGCAATATCACAAAAGAATTCACTTAGTTCTGTTCCGAATCCATCTCGATTAAGCTGTAAAGCAGAAAGTTGGGTTGAACCCGTACCACTCATTGGATCAAAAACATTTTCACCTTCTTTTGTAAAAGCCCTGATGTGCATACTAGTAAGATCTTCAGGATATTTTGCCGGGTGTAAAATTTCGTTCTTATTTCTTGGCTTGGGTTTTAAAATATACCATGATGGAAATACTTTAAATTTTATTTCATTACTTGCATTTTGAAATAGATTCTTAAAAAATGGATGGTGAATTGTATTTATTTCGTGCAAACTTTTTTCATCATTTCGAAAATAAAGACTGTAAAAATGACCTTCAGTGCTTCTAAAAAACTCTGATTCTTTGATTAAAATATCTGATTCAAAGCAAGCAATTTTTTCATCTTTTAAACTATAAAACGAACTTATTGTCTTAGCCAAATCCCATGCAATTGGATAAAATTTATTTTCATGATAAAGATTCGGAATTAATATGGAGATAAACCTTCGTTGTGCAAGCATATTTTTAAGTGGATATATAAAATCAAGCACTTGTTTTTTAATTCTTAGAAATGCTTCAAGACTTTTGTCTTTATCTAATATATCTCTTAAGTCGATTAAAACAAATTGAAATAAATTGGTTTTGCTAACTGTATCAGGAAAAAAAAGATTAAAATTAATTTCCTTATTAAGCAGCTTTAAGATTTTATGTTGGTTTTCTGAACCCCAGAACAATAAATTTGGAGCCTTTTCTTCATCATCAAACTTAATAAAAAACCGAATGTTTTGTTTATATAGTTCATAATCGGTGGTGTACTTAAACCACGATTTTTGAAAAGGAAGCCACTCTTTAGATGTTAAATTATTAAATCGGTTTTTCATCATTTAAAATTGACTGGCTAAAATAAAAAATATTAGTGAATAATTCGGATTTAAATATTAATCAAAAGTGATATGCTTATAGCTTGATATTTCTTTCGCAATATTTCTTAATTCTTTTGATTTTTTAGGGTCGCTCTGTTTGTATATTCTCGATAACCCAAAATAAGCATATGAAATTCTATTGTTTATGAATGGCTCGAATTCCTTCGAACATTTAATCGCTTCATTATACAATATCTCGGCCTTTTTATAGTTTTTATTCTTTTTTTCCTCAATAATTCCCTGATAGATTTTCACTATTATTTGAAAAAAACCGTTCTCTTTTGTAGAATTATCCAGTATAACAATAAGCTCCTGAGCCTTAATGTATTTTTTATTTAATAAATAGGTTTTAATTCTGTACGAAAGATATAATAAATTATTTGGGTATAACTGGTTTAACTCCTTAGTATATTTAGACGCTTTTTTATAATTCTCTTCAAAATTTAAGCTAATATATACAAGAAATGATAATGATTCTGCATCAAGAAAAATACCGTGTTTTGAGTTATATTCAAGTTGTTTAAATCCTAATTTTTTATCGCCATCTTTAAAAAAATAAGCTATTGGTTTATATACAGGATGTTTCTCGGGGTAAGCTTCGCGATAATAATTATATAAGCCGGTTGAAAAATTAAAATCAACAATTTCATCTGTCAGATTAAAACCTTTTCTAGCCATATTATATGCACGACGAACATATGGTATAACTTTAGCAGATTGTCGATTGTCGGCATAATATTGCATAATTAACAATCTGGCCATCAAATTTAAAAACTGGGCTTCATGATTGTTTTCGTCTTTATCAAGAATTTTTTCAGCTTTTTCAATGGACTCATTAATTTTCCCAATATACAAATCATTATACTTACTATTTGGGGTTATGGGAAAATATTCCCAATAAATTCTCAAGGCACTAAATAATGGTGGTAAAGGATTATTAGGGTAGTTATTAATAAACTCTTCTTCAATATCCAACACTGAATCAAACTGCAAATTATATATACTGTCTAAGCCTCTTTCTATCTTTTCGAGTGCAGCCTTGTCGTTTAAAATTGATCTTTGAGCAAATAAGTTAAAAGAAATAAGTGCACATAAAATTGTATATTTAAGTTTCATCTTATTTTAAGTTATGTAAGAATTACAAACTTACAATACACAATAATAGTATAAAAATATATCGGAATTTTTATTAAAGAAATTACGCAATCCTCATAGGCACTTCCATAATTAAGATTGTAGAATCTTTCAGTATTTCTATATTTAGTTGTGTAACTTCATTAAATCCTATAGCATCTCTTTTTTGTACGTTCTCATCTTCAATTATTGCTTCTCCATCAATCATAAAAATATACACTCCGTTATTTGGATCTTTTAAGGTATACTGCCCACTCCAATCGGGTTTTAAGTATCCCAGATGAAACCAGGCATCCTGATGAATCCATACTCCCTGATCATTTTTGTTTGGCGAAAGAATCTGAAAAAAATTATTTTCTTTTTGCAATTCCTTTATGGATATTTGATCGTACCTGGGTTCAACATTATGCTTATTTGGAAAAACCCAAATCTGAAGCAAAGTAAGATCTTCGTTTTCATTCGCATTAAACTCACTATGTTGTATTCCTGTTCCTGCACTCATCACCTGTATTTCACCATTTCTAATAATTCCAGCATTCCCCATACTGTCTTTGTGCTCTAAATCTCCGGTTAATGGAATTGTAATGATCTCCATATTATCATGTGGATGTTTTCCAAAACCCTGCCCGGCAGCAATCCAATCATCATTTAACACCCGTAATGCACCAAACTGAATTCTTTCAGGATCGTAATAATTTGCAAAACTAAATGAATGATAAGTATTCAACCAGCCATGATTAGCATGGCCGCGTGTAACTGATTTATGTATTATTTTTTTCATATCCTTCCTTTTTTTTACTAATAACAAAAAGAAAGGAAGAATGGTTTAATTCTTTTTCTTGATTATACTACCGTCTTTTGTAAGTAGAACTGCAATTGCCTGTGTTTGTGGGAACTCAGAAAATATAATAATCATCATAACTGTAATTGGAACACTTAAAATCATTCCGATTATACCCCAAATTGCTCCCCAAAAGGCTAATCCTAAAATTACCACCAAAGGGCTTACATTAAGCGAACTTCCTGTTAATTTTGGATCAATATAATTTCCAACAATTAATTGAATTACACCAACAATTAATAATACCCACACACCAGGCATTAACTCTCCGAATTGAAGCATCGCAAAAGTGGCCGGAAAAGTTGTAGCTATTATTGATCCA
This sequence comes from uncultured Bacteroidales bacterium, assembly GCA_964587535.1. Classification (GTDB taxonomy): domain Bacteria; phylum Bacteroidota; class Bacteroidia; order Bacteroidales; family UBA12077; genus UBA12077. The sequence goes on along the minus strand of CAZPMA010000040.1, from coordinate 17,665 downwards.
ACGGTAGGAATATAATTCATTAAAAAGATTAAGAATGCCCAAAACAATGGTGCATCTATACCAATAATCACAAGAGCAATATAACTTAAAATTCCTGTCAACAAACTAATTATTGTTTTTAAGGATAAGTATCGTCCTATTGATTTGTCCAATTGAGCCAGTAATGTTTTTACTTCTGCTTGTTCATTATCTTTAGCATAAATTGCATTTATTTTTTTAGAAAAGAATGGTTCTTCTAAAAGTAGAAAAAGAGTGTAGATAATAATTAAAAAGGCATCACCAAAAATATCCGTTAATGAATTAAAAAGCCCTGAGAGCAGTTTTGTATACTCAAATTCGCCCAAAAGGTCTTTTAATGAATTAACTATATCAATATTAAAGGTTTTATTTAAAGCCTCTGTTATTTTATTAATATTACTCTGATAAGCTGGGAGTTCTGTAGATAATTGTTGAATGTTAACGGATAAAATCTTTGTAATACCACCAATAATTGCAAATATTACCGCAAAACCAAGTAAATTAAGAACAGTATTGGGTATTTTGTTTCCAATAAATGGAATGGTGTTTAATACTTCTCTAATTTCTTTTATCAGAAACCAAAATACTATTGCCACTACAAATGGTAAAATTAGGTTCTTACCATAAATAAACATAACTACCAGAGCAAATGCTATAAGCAAACTGTTTGTAATTCTTGATGCTTTCATAAATACTTTTATTTTGTTTAGGAGTAAAATTAATTAAAAGCCCATATAAAGAAAAGCGTGAAGATTACTTCACGCTTTTATCATATAAATAGAAAGATTACTTTGTTACTTTCTTAATTTCATTGAAAAGATCTTTATTTTCTTTAATCTTATCTTCATTACCATAAACACAAATTGCGTTTTGACTAAGAATGTCGGCAACCATCTTTTCCATACCTTTAATGTCTTCAACAGTAGTATTTAGTATAGCATTTCTTTCGGCTTTTAGATCTTCAATTGTAAAGTTCCTGAAGTATCTGCCATAAGCAATTGTACCGCGTTGTGATGCCACCGTTGGATAATCCATATTTGAAATAGTGCCGATTATGAATCTTGTCATTTCTTCATCAGTAGCTTTAAAATTATTGATAAATTCAGGAGTTGCATCATAATTTTCAAGTGTCTCTTTTAGGTTTGGATCACGATATGAACCAAAGTAAACATTGCCTGAAGGACTAAACCCTGCGAATCCTCCATAAGCTCCTCCTACAACTCTAATTTGAGTCTGTAAATAATCTCTTGAAAGAATTTGATTTAATACTCGTACTTTACCATTCCATTCATAACCAAGCTTCTTAAAGTCATATCCTTTAGTTACATATTGTACTTTTGAAGCAGACATTAAACCTTCATTTTTAGGTTCAAATTCAAATTTCCACTCATTTAATTTTCCATCGCCTTCAGGTAAGGCAGAAACTAAAATGTTTAATGATTTTTCATACGAAGGATATTCTTCATCACCACAAGTAACAGCTGCTATTAAATTCTTTTGTGTAAATAAAATCCTGGCTGTTTCTTCCAGTTTTCTGGAGATTTGTTCTTGTTTTGCATCAAAATTCTCTGTTAAGTCAGTAATAAAGTTATAATAGTCTAAACCACCTGTTAACTCGTCAAACATTCCTTCATTTGAGTAATACGAGCTTAGTCTGGTTAATGCATAACCCAGACCATCATTTTTAACTCTTGATTCAACCCTTGCCTGTTGTCGAGTTAAAACCGCTTTTAATCGTTCAGGATCATCATATTTCGATGAGTTTAAAATCTCAGCTGCCAATTCAAAAAGTTTATCTCCTTTTTCAGTAAATGCTTTTGAAGTAACAACAAACTTTGGGATAAGATTTTCATCAGAATAATTTTCAAGATATGTGCTCAAGTTGGTGTAAAAACCACCAGTATGAATGTTTAATGCATTATCTAGCTCACCATATGTATAATTTTCGGTATTCATCAAACCAATAATTTGATTTAATAAATTAGCATATGGTATTAAGTCTTGTGGTAATGCTCTTAAATCAAAATATAAGTCTGTATATAAAATGTTGCTGGTAAAATCAGGATGATAAATTACCGGAACTCCATTTGATGTTCTTTCTTCAAATTTATACCATTCAACATCAGTGCTAATATCTGATTTTTCAAGCATTGGGATAGATGCCAAAGCTTCAGGAGAATCTTCTTGTTGCTGATATTCTTTTAATGCTTTTGTTTCTTCAACCAACTTTTCAAGTTCTTCTTTGCTTAAGCTTGCTTTATATTCAGCCAGTTCTTTCTTTGTATTTTCTGCTATTTCTTTTTCAAGTCCTGGTTGTGGTTTAAGAACCATTAACAATGCATGTGGATTATCAATAAAATATTCTTGAACTATTTTCTCTAATAAACCATTGTTAATCCCTTCCTTAACTGCTGCAAGTGGTTTTTCATACTCTAATCCTACGAATGGATCGTCATCAAAGAACCAAGCTTTATAGTTCATCATTGCATACATAATACCCTTTTGTGGAGTATTCCCTTCGCGCAATCTGAATTCCACTCTGTTTAAGATCCCTTCTACGGTTTCTTTATCAAATCCTTCTTTTACAACTTTTTCAAAAGTTTCATATGCAATTTTATCAAAAGCATCTTTATCTTCAGGATTTGCATTTTGAATTCGAATTGTAACAAGATTTTGCTTCATTTCATCTGTATATGCTCTTATATCTTTCCCGATGCCAGCTTCTTGCAATGCCAATCGTAAAGGAGCAGATTCATGATTTACCAATGCTTCTAGTAAAATACCCATAGCCATGGTAAGTTCCTGATCAGTATTTAATCCAGCAACAAAATTCAAGCTCATGTATGTATTATCTTTTGTTTCGCTTCCTTCTGGAACAGCATATGGCTTTTCAGCATACTTCTTTGCTTCGAAAGGTTTTTGTAATGGTATTTCAACCTTTTCTTCTGATTTTTCATGTTTTGATAAATATTCTGCATCAATAAATGCAAGTTCTTTATCTAAATCAGCATTTCCATATAGTAAGATATGACCGTTTGAAGGATGATAAAATTTCTTGTGGAAATTCGCAAAATATTCCTGTGTTAAACCAGGAATAGCTTGAGGATACCCACCTGAAGAAACACCGTAAGTATTATCAGGGAATAAAATTTTATTTGCCTGATAGCCCAATTCTCTGGTTGGACTGGAGAATGATCCTTTCATTTCGTTATACACTACACCTTTATATACAATCTCTCCATCTATATCATCAAGTTCATAGTGCCAGCCTTCTTGTTTGAGCACTCGTGGGTCTTCATGCAGAATAGGGTTAAAAACTGCATCTAAATACACATGCATTAAGTTAAAATAATCCTTATCGTTCATACTTGCAACAGGATAAGTAGTAATATCTGAACCTGTCATTGCATTTAAGAATGTGTTTAGCGAACCTTTTAATAAAACATCGAAAGGACTTTTTACCGGAAAATTTTTAGACCCATTCAATACAGAATGTTCCATAATATGCGGAGTACCATAATCGTGTTCCGGAGCTGTTTTAAAAGCAATGTTAAACAGTTTGTTTGCATCGTCAGCTGCTATTTTAAATAATTTAGCACCACTTTTTTCATGAATAAAATACAAACACTCTGCATTAACTTCTTTTACAAATCGTTTTTCAACTAGTTTAAAACCATGGTAAATATTATCAACTTTAAAGTTTGTTTTTGGAGCACAAGCCCAAATTACTGTCAGTATTGTAATTAATACAATGGATAAAATTTTGTTTCTCATTATCTATTTTTTTGTTAATAAATTAGTAAACAGACTATAATTTAATAGTAACGTTAAAAGAAAAATAAAATTACAATAATTAATTTATTATAATAAATATTTTTTAACGAATTGACCATATTTTAAGTGAAAAGGTACAGATGTTTGCTTAAATGAAGTTACTGTTTGAATTTAAATCTATAGGTATATCCAAATTGTAGAACTATCCAATAGGGTAAATTGCTAAAATCTCCTCTTTCGACATTAAAGACCTTACACACACCAAATTCAACAAAGAGTTTTTTATATGTAAAATCATATATAGGTCCAAAGTAAGAATATTCGCATCCTCGATCTTGCGATTTTCCTAGTGCTATTCCAATATTATGTCGATGCTTCATGTTATCCTTAAGTTTAAAGTTCACATTTAACTGTAATCCATTCATATCTGTTTCAAAATATCCCCCCGACACTCTAACTCCAAACTGTTTTAACCAATAAGAGCCAGAGATATTAAAACATGTTGGGCTGCCGCCAAGTAAGGAAAATTCAAAATATGACTTTTTCTTTAAGTCAGAAGAAATCTCAGATTTATTGTTTTGAGCGAAAACTCTATAACTTAATAATGATGCAATTAATATGATGAAAAAAACTTTCATCTTAATATTTATAAGGAATAAAATACAAATATACAATTCGTACACCCCTAATGTCAATCATTTTACTTACGATTTTTATCTAGTTAATAATTACAACTGATAATTATATGATTCTTTTGGTTTGAACACATTAGTTCCTTTTTTTGTTGTAATTTAGTATAATCAAACTGCTTTGTTTTTAAAATGAAAGATCTTATACATATTGTTTATGTGAGTTTTTCTGAAAAGGAGTTAACTGAAGTTGAACTTGATGAATTACTTAAGGATATTCGTAAGAGAAATAAGCAACAAAAAGTCACAGGTTTACTTTTATATAACGATGGTTCTTTTATACAGCTTATCGAAGGATCATCGCAAATAATTAAAAACCTGTTTGAGATAATAAAGAAAGATCCCAGGCATACAAACATTGTTCTCTTGCTTGAAGAATCAATACAAAAAAGGGCTTTCCCAGATTGGTCTATGGGATACTGCAAGCTCAATAAAGAACAAAAAAAATCCCTTCCTGGATATTCAGATTTCATTCAATCTGAAGATTCTGTAAATTTTATTGAATCTACATCGCGTGAAGCAATGAAATTACTAAATAGCTTTAAGATACACACATAAATTAAAATTTCTGAGGAAATAATTAGTGCTGAAAATTATGTATTATGATGAATTATTATTGCACTTTATGCATTGGTGTAAAATAAGAACCCCATAAACTATAATGTTTACGGGGTTTTTTAATTAAGCCGGCAAGCTTAATTTGGGTTCTGGTTAATCATTAAATTTATTTTCAAAAAACCTTTGCTTTCTTGTTGATGACGAAAACTTATTCAAGCTTTGTTATGATTAACCCCAACAATGAAAATGTAATTTAACTCTTTTAGTATAATATTATCATTTTCATTCGTTGGCACAAAGTGCAAAAATGTTTTGTTACATTCTTGGGTTAATTGTTAAAACAATTTTATTTTCTTTTTATTATAAGTGTTGTGACAGTTTAATTAATTGGATAAACTCACTTCGGTAACCTTCGGCATCTCTTCCTTTAGATTCCTGGGCTAAATTTATCATTGATTTATATGTTGCATTTCCTTTATGCTCTGAATTTCTTAGTAACATTCCATATCCTGCAACAGCAGCTGAAAATCTAAAATTATCCGACATTTCTGAATATTCTTTATTGGTATAAGGAATTATTTTTTCTAACAAAATACTTTTTGTTCCTTTTGGCTTTTTATATCTGAATTTTACAGTTGCCAGTTCATCACCTTCTTTTGCCAGATTATTAAGGTTTGTGGATTGATATTTTAAATCACTTTCTTTAAGTGATGAGCTGTTTGCCAGTTTGATTTCATAAAGAGCAGTTACGGTATGGCCTGCACCAAGTTCACCAGCATCTTTTTTATCATCCTCAAAATCTTCATTGTTTAACAACCTGTTCTCATAACCAATTAGTCTGTATGATTCAACAACTGCAGGGTTAAATTCAATCTGAATTTTAACATCTTTTGCAATGGTAAATAATGTTCCGCCAAACTCATTCACAAGCACTTTCTTTGCTTCCATTATATTATCAATATAAGAATAGTTTCCGTTTCCTTTGTCGGCGATAATTTCCATCTTACTATCCTGATAATTACCCATTCCAAAACCAAGCACAGAAATAAAAATTCCTTTTTCTCTTTCTTTTTCAATTAAGCGTTCCATTTCAGCATCGCTCGATTGTCCTACATTAAAGTCTCCATCTGTAGCAAGAATAATTCGGTTATTCCCGTCTTCAATAAAATTTTCTGTGGCAACCTGATAAGCTAATTTTAAACCTGCTGCACCAGCTGTCGATCCTCCTGATTGCAGTCTCTCCAGTGATTCAATAATTTTTCCCTTTTCATCACCACGCGTTGAAGGTAATACCAAGCCTGAACTACCTGCATATACTACTATGGCAACTCTATCTTCCTCACGTAATTGCTGAACTAATAGATTAAATGCTTTTTTAAGTAAGGGCAATTTATTCTGAGAGCTCATTGATCCGGAAACATCAATTAAGAAAACAATATTCGATGCAGGTAAATTCTCATTTACAATTTTTTCTCCTTGCAATCCAATGTGCAATAATAAATTTTCATCATTCCAGGGGCATTTCGCCAACTCCTGGTAAATCTCAAATGGATGACCATTATCAGGTTGTGGATAATCATAAGTAAAATAGTTGATCATCTCTTCAATTCTTACTGCATCTATTGGAGGCTTTTGACCATTGTTTAAAAATCTGCGTACATTACTATAAGATGCTGCATCCACATCAATAGAAAATGTTGAAAGGGGGTCTTTTATTACATCTTTATAGCCATTTTCATGGATCGTTGAATACCCTTCACGATTATAATCCTGATCGGAAAAATACATCGGTTTATATGCATCACATTCTGCTTCCGTTTTTTTATTCCCCCTTATGCGAATACTTGGCAATATACTCTTTGTTCTGGAAACTCCAGTAACTACAACTTCATCTAATCCAAGACTCTCCGTTTCAAGACCAACATTAATAATCGTCTGACCATTTACTGCTATCTGTTGTGTCTTCATACCTACGAAGCTAAAAACTAAGCTCGCATTTTCTGATACAATAATCGAATACTTTCCATCAATATCAGTTGTTGTGCCATTTGTAGGATTATTTTTTTCTACAACAGATACACCAGGAATTGCAAGTCCATCATCTAAACATGTTACTATTCCTGTTACTTTGTGTGCACTTAAATTTAAATTTACTAGTGCTGTCAAAATCGAAATAAGAATTACTTTTTTCATTTTACTCTATTTTTTTAGTTAATAATTAATTTCTTTATTTTTGTTTCGTCGAGTATTTTGTGCTCGTTTTCTTAAAGGGTGCAGATAGAAAAAGAATTCCATAAAAATTCTTTGCTTTTTTACACTAAAAACTATAAAGCACAGTAGTTCAGCGTTTTAAAATGAAGGTTGTTTCAAAAAATATTAGTCCAATTTCTGATTCTGAACTACTTCAGCAATATATTTTTACAGGAAATCTTGAAATACTAGGGGAGTTATATAACCAGTATATTCATTTAGTTTATGGAGTGTGCCTGAAATATCTAAACAGCAGAGAAGAAAGTAAAGATGCTGTAAGCAAAATCTTCGAGAATTTAATTGTTGAAATTCCTAAATTTGAAATACAAAATTTCAGAAGCTGGCTTTATGTGGTTACCAAAAACTATTGTTTGATGGAGATTCGCAAAAATAAGGCAGAAAGAAAAAGATTTGAGAAATATTCGGTAGATTTTATGGAATCAACAGATATTTCGCATCCTATTGATGAAGCTCCTGATTCAATGCTTGAAAAACATTTAAAAAACTGTATTGAAAAATTAAAACTTGAACAACAGGAGTGTATTCAGATGTTTTATTATAAAAAGAAATGTTACAAAGAGATATCGGAAGAATTAAATATAGACGAAAAGAAAGTTAAAAGTTATATACAAAACGGAAAACGAAATTTAAAAATTTGTATAGAAGAATTGCAAGAAGCAGAAAATGTCTAAACGTAAGCTAACATATAAGGATTTTAGAAGCTATTTCAGCAATAATATGCAGAATAAGGATAAACATGCTTTTGAGAAAGAAATGATGAAAGATGCATTTGAAGAGGAAGCATTTGATGGTTTATCTCAACTGATTGAATCTGAGCGAAATAAAGATATTGAAGAATTAAAATCAACTATAAATTCCAGAACACATCAAAAGAAGACATTGTTTCCTGTTTGGTTCAAGTATGCTGCAAGTATATTAATATTGGTGGGCATAGGAATAAGCATTGTTTACCTAAATAGCAGACATTGGCAAGAGTCAATGCTAAAGGAACAAGTTTCTAACGAAATGGAAATTATGGATAGCATTTTAATAAAAGCTGAAAAAGAAATTCCAGTTACATCAAAAGACACATTCATGGAGCCGGAAGTAGAAGATCTGGTTGCAGACAATAAAAATATCACAAAAGAAAAACAAGACATTCAAAAAGTAAAATCTACAACTTTAGAAAAAAATACCGTAGCAGTAGTTGTTGAAAAAGATGAAGAAATAATAACCGATGACATAATTGTTGAGACAGATAAAGATGAAAAAATTGAACATGTTGAAATTGAAAAGTCTGAAGAACTTGTTGAACAAGAAGTCTTAGATTATGCCGAAGCTCAACCAAAAGTTGAAGTCGCTAAAAAAAGCAGAGAAAAAAGTGCAGGCGAATCGCCTCAAATTTTAATCCGGGGAACATCCACACTATCAAAAAGTACAGAAAACAAATACGATTATACAGTTATAAATGGAACTGTTCTTGGAGCTGACGATGGTTTGTCAATCCCGGGGGTTTCTATTGTTGTTAAAGGAAATCCTACTGTTGGAACAACAACCAACATTGATGGTCAATTTAGCCTTTTATTAGCCGATGATGAAAATGTAAAAACTTTAATTGCTTCATTTGTTGGTATGGAAACAATGGAAATTGAACTTGAAGAAGACTCAAGCCTGATAGTATATATGGAAAGTTCTTCGATAGGGCTGGATGAAATTATTGTAAGTGGCCTTGCATCAGGGGTTGAGTATGAAAAAACGGAAACGCAATGGGATAGCGCATTACCTCCAGATTCTCTTAATAGAATAGAATATAAAAGATTAATTGAGACCAATTTTGATCTTACCAAATTTGAAGGTTTTCAGGGGAAATATAAAATTAAAGTTTCATTCACGATAAATGAAAATGGTAAACCTGTTCATTTTAGTTTTAAAAATATTCCTGATAAAATATTTAGCGACGAAATTATTCGCATTATAAAAGAATTAGGAAACTGGACTCCTGCAAAAGAAAATAATGTAAAAGTATCATCACAAGTAAAATATACTCTGCGAATTAAAATTGATTAAATTAATTGACCCTGGAAATCATATATCAAGACAAGCATTTAATTGCCATTAATAAGCCACATGGTTTAATTGTACACCGGTCTGATTATATTGGAGATGCAGATACTTATGCCTTGCAGGAATTAAGAAATCAAATTGGAACATTTGTTTATCCCTGCCATCGTTTAGATCGAAAAACTTCCGGGGTATTATTGTTTGCCTTAAGCCAAAAAGTTAACGTATTAATGCAAAAACAGTTTGCTGAAAATCTGGTGCAAAAAAAATATTTGGCAATTGTTCGCGGATATACCGAAAACAATGGTACTATTAAGCACCCTTTAATTAACGAAAAAGGGAAAGTGCAAGAAGCTATTACGGAATATAAAACCACACATAGGTCTGAGCTTGAAATTCCATTCGGTCAATTTAAAACATCGCGTTATTCATTGGTTGAAGTTCAGCCACAAACTGGTCGTTTACATCAAATTCGAAAACATTTTGCACATATTAATCATCCAATTATTGGTGATCGCCCGCACGGATGTAACAAACAAAATAAATTGTTTAAAGATAAATATGGAATGACTACTATGTTATTGCATGCTTTAACAATCATATTTAAACATCCGATAAGTGAAAAAAAAATAACAATTCAAGCCAATATTTCGACTGAATTTAGCAGAATGGCTCAAGTAATGGGGTGGACTATTTAGCCTTTTTTCTCAGTTTTGCAAAATGAACGGTATAAATTCCAGTAACAACAACAATACCTCCAATTATTTGCCAAACAGTGAGTTTCTCTCCCAACATTATAAATGCAATGACTGCCGCTAGAACGGGCTGAGCAAGTAATGTAGCAGAAACCAAAGAAGCAGGTAAAAATCCCTGTGCATAGTTAATAAAAAACCACGCTCCCGCCTGTATCATTACACCCATTATTATAAACAAAACCCATGCTTTTTGAGAATACCCAATGAATTCAATACCCTGAATTACAGTAAAAAAACCAAGAAAAATTGTTGTGGCAAGCGAACTTATAAATAGGTACGATATTGTATTCAAATACCTTCTTCCTAATTGGGTTAAGAGCATGAAACCTGCATAAAACATACCTGCAAAAAGCCCCAGGCTTAATCCTTTAAAAATACCATCAGGTTGATAAAAATCCTGAATCATTAAAAAGGTAACTCCTGTTAATGCAATTAATAAACCTATCCAAAATTTAGAACTTTGTTGTTCTTTAAAAAATAATAATGCGCCTATCCCAACCCATAATGGTGCTAAATTACCTACGAGAGTAGGCATGGCAGCATTCGATAACATTATACCTGTAGCCCACATAGCCATGTCAATTGCCAAGCAAAGGCCAGCAACTATAGCAATGAAAACTCCTTTGGTTTTTAATCTCTCTTTGCTATTTATCCTTGAAATCGCAAAGGGAATAACTAACGTAATTGTTCCAAAAAATAACCTGTAAAATGCAGTAACTGTTCCCGGCGAACCGGCATCTTTTATTAAAACAGGAGAAAAAGAAATCAATATTACTCCCAGTATTAAAAAAATATATGATTTTTTAGACTTATCCATTGCTTAATATATTTGCACAAAGTAATTAAAAAATCATATATAATTACTAAGCAAAAAAAAATAATCTCATTCGCTGGACGAATAAGAACCAAGAATTAATTCAATAAAATCGGATTCCCTTGCTGAGGATAAACAATATCTATAAGCAATCTTTTAAATTTTTCAACTATCATCCTTGAAGAGCTTAAATTATTTGTGTTATTAAAAATATTATCACAAAACAGCTCTCCTTCATCTGTTAATACCCCAATTGTGTCATTAGCATACCCGGACATATTAATAATCCTTGCATTTATCCCGAATTCTTTAAGGCTATATCCTTCGTCAATGATTAAATCTGGTTTTAACTCCTGCCTGTTGCAACTGATATAAAGAAATGACCTGAGTCTTTTGATCCATGATTTATTATCTAAAGGAACCATATAATCTATTTTGTGCATAGCAAGTTTTGATTTATATTTTCTTTTTAATTCCAGTAAATTATTGTGTCGAAATCCACAAAATTGTGTAAGAATAATTAAATCAATATTCCTGTTAGTTATTAATTTTGATAAACTTCTTTCAATATTTTTAATGTTTATTTTTGATCCTGTAATAATTAAAATATTGCTGGTACAATTTTTAATTAAATAACAATTACCTTGATTTTTTCCCGGCTTTATGGCATAAATATTTCTTTTCATAACATTCTGTTTTAGATTTATCCAAAAAGAACTTTTTAGCCTTTATCTATAAGATTAATTTTATAAAAAAAACCCTGTTGAATTCATTGCAAAATTTAAGAGTGTTGATTTCAAAATAAACACACTCTTTTTGATTTTTAATCCTTTATTGAGTAAATTCGTCTAACTCAATTAAATTATCAAAATTCAATATCATGAACAATAAATTCATTTCAAAAACATTGCTGTTTGCTGCAATAAGCGTTGTGTTTTTTGCTGTTTCTTGTACAAACACAGAAATAAGCAAAGATGATCCTATTATTGGAAAATCCGAGATAAAACTCGAATCTGATTTAATGACTCCAGAAGTATTATGGTCTTTTGGGCGATTAGGTGATGTGCAGGTTTCTCCTGATCAAAAAACCCTTTTATATGGAGTTTCATATTATTCAAAAGAATTAAATAAAAGTAATCGCGAATTATTTACTTTAGACCTTAATGGTGGTACCCCAAATCAGATTACCAAAACGGCAGGTGGTGAGTATAATGCTATTTGGTCTGGTGACGGAACAAAAATTTATTTCTTAGCTTCCGGAGATAATGGAATGCAGATTTTCTCAATGAATCCTGACGGAAGTAATAGAACACAAATTTCTAATATTCCTGATGGAGTTACAAATATTAAGCTTTCACCTAGTGGGGAAAAGATAATATTCACAAGCGAAATCAAAGTTGAAAAAAATATTCATGATAATAACCCTGATCTGCCACAAGCAAATGCAATGATATATGATGATCTAATGTATCGTCATTGGGATGTGTGGGAAGATGGCCTTTACAGTCATGTTTTTATTGCAGATATAGTGAATGGAAAAATTGAAAATGCAGTAGATATTATGGAAGGCGAAGCTTTTGATTCTCCATTGATGCCATTTGGTGGCATGGAACAAATTACCTGGAGTCCTGATGAAAAAACAGTTGCATATTCATGTAAAAAATTAAGTGGTAAAGATTATACTTTAAGCACAAACTCTGAAGTTTACTTATATAATATTGAAACAGGGGAAACAACTAATTTCACTGAAGGAATGCCTGGTTACGACTGGTCGCCACTTTACTCCCCGGATGGAACAAAACTGGCATGGTTAAGCATGGAACGTGCAGGTTTCGAAGCCGACAAAGAGCGTTTATTTATAGCCGATCTTACAACCGGTGAAAGAATAAACTATTCAGAAAACTTTGATCATAGTCCTTCGAGTATGGAATGGACCGAAGATGGAAAATTTATTTACTGTGTTGTTGGAATTGATGCTACATTTCAGGTATATAAAATTGATGTTGAGAAAAAAGAATTTATCCCTGTTACCGAAGGTTTGCATGATTATCATTCAGTAGCAATTGCAGGAGATCAGTTAGTTGGAACAAAGGTATCAATGATTAAACCAGAAGAAATTTATACCATAAACCCTGAAACAGGTAATGAAACTGAAATAAGTTTTGAAAACAAGCATATTTTGGATCAGTTAACTATGCCAAGCATAGAAAAAAGAATGGTTAAAACCACCGATGGAAAAGATATGCCAACCTGGGTTGTTCTTCCTCCACATTTCGATGCAAGCAATAAATATCCAGCTATATTATTCTGCGAAGGAGGACCACAATCACCATTAAGTCAGTTCTGGAGCTACCGATGGAATTTCTCAATGATGGCATCTAACAATTATGTGGTTGTTGCACCAAATCGTCGCGGAGTATTAACTCTGGGTCAGGAGTGGACAGATCAGATAAGTAAAGACAACACAGGTCAGGCAATGAAAGATTTATTATCAGCCATTGATGATGTTAAAAAAGAACCTTACGTTGATGAAGAAAGATTGGGAGCTGTGGGTGCCAGCTTTGGTGCATTTTCTGTGTATTGGTTAGCAGGAAATCATGAGAAACGATTCAAAGCATTTATTGCACATAATGGTGTTTTTCATTCTGAGATGGAATATATGACAACCGATGAATCCTTTTTTGATGATTGGGAAAAAGGTGGTGCTCCCTGGGAAAAAGATAATAAGGTAGCTATGAAATCATATGCAGGATCACCAAATAACTTTGTGCAAAACTGGGATACACCAATATTAGTTATTCATGGAGCAAGAGACTATAGAGTGCCTTATTCGCAAGGAATTGCGGCATTTAACTCTGCTCGTTTATTAGGAGTTAAAGCAAGATTCCTTTGTTTCCCTGAAGAAAATCACTGGGTTCTTTCACCACAGAATGGCATTTTATGGCAACGAACATTCTTTGGATGGCTCGATGAACATTTAAAAGAATAATAACTTTAAAAAAACCGAAGCAATGCTTCGGTTTTTCTTATTTATAATTTAATATCCATTCATAAACCGGATCAACTCCGTTTTTATAATCTTTAAAAGATGTTTTTATTTCATAATCGGGATAAAAAGAATCTGTATCTTCTTTTGCATAGGTAAAATACTTTGTTGAATAATTTACCTGTATTCCTGAATTAGGTAAAGTAAAATTTCTCATTTCACCATAATGATTTGGTCTACCTCCGGTGGGTTCACCAACAAATATTGCATTGGTCATATTTTGAAAATCCAATGAATTTAGAATAGCTGAAGAAAACGTTTTTTGCCCAACAATTACAAACAGTTTGCCCTTTTGGTTAATTGATTCTATTTCTGCAATCTTTTTAACTAACTCAGTTCCTATATCTGAGCTTCCTCCTCCATTGTATCTCATATCAAAAACAAATTTTTCTACATCTTCATTCTTTAATATTTTTATAAGTTCTGATGAGAATTTATTAAAAGAAGGATAATCTTTAGCTTTATTCTTTTTCCCATATCTTTTTATTACTTCCTTACTTAAACATTTGTTATATTGAGCATAAAGCACTTTCTTAGATTCATCATAATGATACCAAAAGAATTTTTCAGGATTTTGCTCGCAAAGTGCTTTCTTTTCCAAATTAGGATTAATCCACTTTTGTTTTACATTTTTATCAGGAATAATGCTTTTAATTGTAATATTTAAAGTATCTCCCTTTTCATTTATATAATTTACCAGCATTAATTCTGAATCAGTTATATCATAATAATCCAGTATTGCTTTATATGAGAAATACGAAAGAAAATGGCTTTTTGATACTGCAGGATTCGTTTTTGAACTCACATTTAAAACCTTTTCAACAACCTTTTCTATTGGGATATGATTAAATGCTATTAATTTTTTCATTAACAGATCTTCGTATTCCGGAAGAGTATTCATTATATAAATCCCATCATCAAACCAGGACAACCAAATTGGGAATCGTCCATTTTCTGGAAGTTTAGGATCATAAATATAAGTATGATCATCTCCTACGCTGGCAACAATCTCCTGAAGTGCAATATAAATCTCTATATCTTCTAATTCATCAATCCTTTTAATAATATTATCTAGTTTTTGATCAAACCCTTCCTGACTTATTTTAAAAAATAAATTTTTATGCTTTTTAGCCAATTCTGTTTTAAGAAAATGGATGTCTTTTCCCCATAGTTCTTTCCTAGTTTGAGAACAAGAGATCAAACTTACCATAAAAAGAAAAATAATTGTTAGGGCTAATTTTTGTGTGTTCATTTTTAAAGAATTTGAATTTTAAAAGCACGAATATAATAAAAACGCTTTTCTATAGTATTGACATATCTTAAAAATATTTTCCATTTAACATTTTATAACAGCTTTTGGAACTGTTTACTTTCAATTATATTCTTCGTAAATTTACTTCTACATCACTTCAAAATATTCTATCATGAATATCATAAATCACTTTAGGTACACATTTATTACATTTCTGTTAATTGTAACCTCTTTTCAGAGTAAAGCAAATAAAGATACAGACAGCTTGCTTTACTTATTAAATAAATATCAGGAAAGAGACACAACAAGAATTAATTTACTTATTGAAATCGGTTCAGAGTATATTAGTTATGATACAATAAAGGCAAGGGAGTTTTTGAATGAAGCACTTCAAGAATCCATTAAAATGAAATTTGAAAAAGGAGAAGCAAAGGTTTATTATAATCTTGGACAATTATTTTCGGAGCCTAATTCATACAACTTAGCAATTGAAAACTATCAAAAAGCCATTCAAATATTTAATAAAATAGACGATAAGCTGCCCGAAGCAGATTGTTACTATAACATTGCTTATATTTATTTTTATCAAAATATATATGACGATGCTATCAAGAACTTTCAAATAGCATTAAAAATATATCAATCACTTAATGATAAAAGATCTATAGCATACTGTTACAGGTTAATTGGAATCATGTATAATTATAAAGGAAATTATGATCAATCTCTGGAGAAATATCTGGATGCTCTTAGGTTATTTGAAGAAATATCAGATAGTATCAGTATTGCGCAATGTTATACAGATATAGGAATTCTTAATTATGACTTAGAAAATTATGACAAATCAATTGAATATCTCCAAAAGTCTCTTAAAATAAAGGAATTTCTGTCTGATAAAAGAGGTGTCTCAAATTGTTACCTAAATATGGGAGTTATTTCTAATGATCAGGGGGATAAGGATCAAGCAATAGAATATTTTTTAGAAGCTCTTAAAATTTTTACTGAATTAGATGATAAATATGGAATATCTGCTTGTTATACAAATATTGGAGTATTAAATAGTGAAATAGGAAATATTAATGAATCTAAAAAATATTATTTAAAAGCACTGGAAATTGATAAACAACTTGGTGACAAATCTGGAATGGCAATACTTAACAACAATATTGCAAACCTGCATTTTTTTATTGCCGATTCATTGCTTTTAATTAACATTCAAAAATCAACAGCCAGAAAACATATAGATAGTGCTATATTTTATGGATTAAATTCATTGGAAATATCCAAAGAAATTGGCTCTTTCTCATACCAAAGTAGCAACTTAGAATTATTAATGAATGCAAGTAATAAGAAGCAGGATTTCAAAAAAGCTTTAGATTACGCCTTTGAATTAATAGCAACAAAAGATAGTTTATTCAATACTGAAAAAACTAATGCTATTCAAGAAATGGAGACCAAATATGAAACCGAAAAAAAACAGCAACAAATAGAATTACAAGAATCACAGCTTATAATAAAGGAGGCAAAAATTAAACAACAAATAACACTTAGAAATTTATTAATCACTGGTTTAGTCGCTATTGTTATCATTATTTGTTTGGTTATTTATGCTTATGTTCAAAAACGAAAAGATAATAAAAAGATAAGAGAACAAAACGAGTTTATTCTGGATGCGAATGAGGAACTCAAACAGTTAAATGAGGAAATTACTACCCAAAAAGAAGAAATAGAATCACAGCGTGATCATGTAATGCAACAAAATCAGGAAATTACTGACAGCATTAATTATGCACAAAAAATACAATCAGCAATTTTGCCTCCTGAAGCTTATATTACAGAACTTTTACATGATAATTTTATTCTTTATAAACCCAGGGATATTGTGAGTGGAGACTTTTACTGGTCTAAACAAATAAATGAGTATATCATAATTGTTGCTGCCGATTGCACAGGACATGGAGTTCCTGGAGCTTTTATGAGTATGCTGGGAATATCTTTTTTAAATGAAATTGTTCAGCGAAGAGAAATTACCAAGGCTAACGAAGTACTTAATGAATTAAGAAAACAAATTAAGCAGTCTTTACGCCAACATGGCGAAACAGAAGAATCAAAAGATGGTATGGACATGGCCTTTTTGGCATTAAATACCAAAACAAACATTGTTCAATATGCAGGAGCAAATAACCCATTGTTTCTATTTCGGGACAAAGATGGATCATCTGAATTGATTGAAATACCAGCCGATAAAATGCCAGTTGGTATCCACTTCGGAAAAGAAAAATCATTTACCAACCAGGAAATACAATTAGAAATTGGCGATACACTTTATATATTTTCAGATGGATATCCTGATCAGATTGGTGGTCCTAAAGGCAAAAAATTCATGAAAAAGAATTTTAAAACCTTACTAGCGGATATACAAGACAAGTCAATGAAAGAACAAAAAGA